>CALATR010000027.1 GCA_937891875.1 uncultured Pseudomonadota bacterium
TCCACGCCTGGAGCCCCCGGGCCGGCGAGCCGTTCGTCAAGCTCAACTGCGCCTCCATCCCCCCCGAGCTGGTCGAGAGCGAGCTGTTCGGCCACGTGAAGGGCGCGTTCTCCGGCGCGGATCGCGACCGGGACGGCCGCTTCCTCACCGCCGACGGCGGCACCCTGCTCCTCGACGAGATCGGCGACATGCCCGCCCCCCAGCAGGCCAAGCTCCTGCGGGTCCTGCAGGAGGGCACCTTCGAGCCGGTCGGCTCGGATCGCACCGTGAAGGTCGACGTGCGCGTCCTCGCAGCGAGCCACGTCGACCTGGAGCGCGCCGTGCGCGACGGGCGCTTCCGCGAGGACCTCTACTACCGGCTCGCCGTGTTCCCGATCCGCGTGCCCGCCCTCCGCGGGCGCCGCGAGGACATCGTGCCCACCGCGCGTACCTTCCTGAAGGACCTCTCCCGACGCACCGGTCGCGGTCCGTGGACCCTCTCGGAGACCACCCGCGAGCGCCTGACCAACCACGTCTGGCCCGGCAACGTCCGCGAGCTGATCAACGTGCTGGAGCGGGCCACGATCCTGCGACCGAGCGGCGCGATCGAGGCCGAGGATCTGGGACCCCTGGTGCAGCCGCCAGGCCGGGGGCGCGCGGACACCGCCCCCGACAAGCTCCGCTCCTTCACCGACAACGAGCGTGCCTACTTCGAGCGCCTGCTGGAGCAGACCGGCGGCCAGGTCTACGGCGACGACGGGGCTGCGGCGATCGCCGGGCTGAAGCCGACGACGCTGTACTCGAAGCTGAAGAAGCACGGGCTCAAATAGCGAGCGCCGCCGACGCCCCTGTCGCCAAGGACGTCGACGGCACTCCAGGCTCCAAGCTCGTGGATCAGGACAGCCAGGCGATCAGCTCGTCCGCGCCGCCGATCAGCTTGCCATCCACGAAGACCCGGGGGGTACGCGGATCATCGCTGACGGCGCGCAGCATCGCCGTGGTGGCGGTGACCTCCTCGAATGCGAGGTTCTTCTCCCGCAGGGCACCCTTGGCGCGGGCACAGTGCGAGCAGCCGGGCTTGGTGAGCAGCAGGATGTCGTGGGGCGCCTCGCGATCGGGGGCGAGGTAGCCGAGCATCGTGTCGGCGTCGGAGACCTCGTAGGGGTCGCCGGGCTTCTCGGGCTCGATGAACTGCTTCACGATCTTGCCGTCGTCGACGAGCATGGAGTAGCGCCAGGACCGGGCGCCGAAGCCCAGGTCGCGCTTCTCGACCAGCAGGCCGAGCCCGTCGGTGAAGTCGCCGTTGCCGTCCGCGGCGAAGGTGACGTGCTCGGCGTTCTCGTCCTTGCGCCAGGCGTCCATGACGAAGGCGTCGTTCACCGAGACGCAGACGATGTCGTCCACGCCGAGATCGGCGAAGGTGTCGTGGAGCTGCTCGTAGCGAGGCACGTGGGCCGTGGAGCAGGTGGGGGTGAAGGCGCCAGGCAGGCCGAAGACGATGACCTTGCGGCCGCGGAACAGCTCGTCGGAGCTGCGGGTGACCAGCTTGCCGTCCTCGATGAACTGCAGGGGGGCGTTGGGCACGCGGGTGCCCTCTCGGTTGTCGAAGCTCATGGGTTCTCCTGGGCAGGGGGAGGCGCGATGCCTCGTTCGCCCAAGAGCAGAGCAAGCCTCATGCCAGCCGATGATTCCGTCCACCACATGATCGGCGAGTCGAGGTAACGACATGAAGTGACGACATGTCGTCACACACCGAAATGGCGTCATTCGGCGATTCGTCAGCGTTCAACGAAGTCCTCCCGCGCTCGGGAAGATGATCCGACAACCGCCCCATGTCGACCGAGCGCACCCAAGACCTGCAGACCCTGACCGAGCTTGTCCTCCGGCTCCTCGCCAACGACGATGTCGTCGACGTGCCCGAGGTGCGCGATCCCGAGCTCGCCGACCTGCGCTCGGCCCTGACCGCCCTGGCGGCCCACCGCCGGCACCTCGTCAGCACCGCCCACCTCGACGCCGTGTTCTTCGCCGTGCCCACGGTGCTGCTCCAGGTGGACGGCTGGGGCCGGATCATCGCGCTCAACGAGGCCGCCCTGGACCTGGTCGGCGCCCCCTGCGAAGGCCA
>CALATR010000028.1 GCA_937891875.1 uncultured Pseudomonadota bacterium
CCCTGGCGCTGCCGCTGATGTACTTCATGCTGCTCACGTCGGACGTCATCCCGACCGGCATCAACATCGTCGTGCCCATCACCCTGTCGAAGATCGCCATGATGGGCATCACGCTCGCGTGGCTCGTCCGCTGCATGGTGACCCAGCGCTGGCCGCTCACGTTCCACATCATGACCGTGCCCATGGTCGCGACGGTCATCACCCTGGCGGTGGGGCTCATCCACGCCCGCGAGATCGACAACGTCTCCATCGCCCTCGTGGTGGGCTTCGGCATGGTGCTGGTCATGATCGACATCATCGTCGCCATGGTCGAGCTGAAGGACCTGAAGCTCGCGTTGCTGGGCATCGCGGTCGTGCACGTCCTGGTCGTCGGGCTCGCGATCCCGCTGGGCGTCTACCCGGAGGAGAACGGGGTCGAGATCGGGAGTCGCAACGCCGGTTTTGCGGGGGATGCCAACTACTGGGCCCTGCTGGTGCTCATCGGGCTTGCGCCCACGGTCGCCATCCTCGACAGCCAGAAGCAGGTCATCTTCCGGCTCCTCGCCGTCGTCGGCGTGGCGTTCGCCGGCGTCAGCGTCGTGCTCACCGTCTCCCGGAGCGGCATGCTGCTGACCGCCACCATGCTCCCGCTGCTGACCGCGATCCTGTGGCGTCGCAAGTGGCTGCTGCTCGTCTCGCTCATCGTCGCGGTGATCGCGGTGCAGCTCCTCGTCGACTTCGGGCCGGCGTTCGACCGCTTCAACGCGCTGTACGACGAAGGCGAGTTCGAGACCGACGGCAGCCTCCAGTCCCGCTCGGCGCTGCTGTGGTACGCGATCGAGCTGTTCTGGGAGAACCCCATCTTCGGCGTCGGCACGGGCTCCATCCGCGCGGACCTGGCGGTGCTCACCGCGGGTCACCTGGACAAGGTCCCCCACAACACCTACCTCAACATCCTGGCCGAGCAGGGAATCGTCGGCAGCCTGCCGTTCCTGGCCATCATCCTCACGTCGCTCTACGCGGTGGTCAAGATGTGGATCCAGCAGAAGACCCGCGCGTTCCGGACCATCACCCTGGGTTTTGGCGCGAGCATCGTCGCGTACATGGTCATGGCGCTGACCCTGGACATGGTCGTCGCGGCGCCGGTGTACTTCCTGCTCGCGATCATCATCGTGCTCTACCGCATGTCCTCGCACTCGCCGCTGGAGCTCGCCGAGGCGGGGCTCGCCGAGGACGATGACCCCGTCGTGATCCAGGCCCGGAAGGCCCTCGAATCGGAGCCCGCATGACCGCCGCGCGTCGGCCCCTGCAGATCGACCACCCGGACGGAACGGTCGTGCTCACCCCGCTCCCCGAGCGTGGGCCCGAGTGGGGGCGGATCACCGTCACGATGGCAGACCCGGAGATCTTCTCTCCGCTCCGTGAGCTCGACACCGACCAGCCTGACGACCTGCTCCGCCTCATCGTCAAGGCCAAGGGCCCGGCGTACCTGTGCGACGAGCTCAGCCGCGAGGCGAACCCGGACTACGTCGAGCGCCACCTGCGCCACGCCATCACCGGCTACGTCGAGCCCTCCCGCCTGAAGGGGAGCCGGATCCTGGACTTCGGCTCGGGCGCCGGGGCATCGACCATGTGCCTGCACCGGATCACCGACGCCGCCGAGATCGTCGGCATCGAGCTGGTCGACTCCTTCATCGACGTCGCCCGCCGCCGCGCCGAGGTCCGGGGCGTGTCCGACCGGGTGAAGTTCCTGCGCTCGCCCGAGCCCGGCGAGCTGCCCGCAGACGTCGGAACGTTCGACTTCGTCGTCATGAGCGCCAACTACGAGCACCTGCTCCCCGACGAGCGCCGCGAGCTCATGCCGCTGATCTGGTCGGTCCTGCGACCGGGTGGCGTGCTCTTCCTCAACCAGACCCCGCACCGCTGGTTCCCGCTCGAGAGCCACACGACGGGCCTGCCGCTCATCAACTACCTGCCCGACCGGGTCACCTCCCGCGCCGCACGCCTGTCGAAGCGCATCCCGGCCAGCGACGACTGGCCGACCCTGCTGCGCAAGGGCATCCGCGGCGGCTCGGTCACCGAGGTCCTCGCGACCCTGCGCGGCCACGGCGGCGAGCCCACCCTGCTCGAGCCCCTGGACGGCGACCGGGTAGACCTGTGGCTCCAGATCAGCGGCGGCTCACGGATGCGCTCGGTGAAGCAGGCGATGGCGGCGGTGATCAAGGCGGGGCACGCGATGACGGGCCACTACCTGCTGCCGGACCTGACGCTGGCGATTCGGCGGGGGTGAAGGGCCGCGTTGCTGCGGGCAGGGGAGTGGCGGCACTCGATCCGCTGACGGGGAGTCGCGTTGCTGCGGGCGGGGGAGTGGCGGCTCGGTCTCCAGTCTCCAGTCTCCAGTCTCCAGTCCTACGGCAGCGGATCCACCCCGTA
>CALATR010000029.1 GCA_937891875.1 uncultured Pseudomonadota bacterium
CGAGCGGGATCCACGTGGCCGAGTATCTGACGGCGCTGCCGCCGCGGGAGGTGCTGGAGCAGAGGTTGGGGGTTGCGGTGAGGCGGGCGCGGGAGCGGGCGGTGTTGGGTTCCGAGCCCGGCTGACCGATCCGACCTGTGTGCCTCCCTCCGGGCTGACTCACGATCGGTCATCCCGCAAGCGGTCCACCAGCTCCCAGAGCACCGCCGTCGCCCGCTGAGCGTGCTGCAGGCTCTCGGCGTCGTGCACCGGCAGGATCAGCGTGAACTCGCCCGCGGCGCGAAAAGGGGCGGCATCGAGGAACGCAGCCCTCGCCCATCCGGAGGTCTCCCCCGGAAAGTCCTTCGGCAGATACGCCTGGATGCTGGCGTGTTCCTGTGCGCCGGAATTGGGTGGGTACCCGTAGAACACGGACAGCGGCCGGCCGTCGCGAACGACCCGCAAGCTGAACCCCTTGGTTCCCCAGCTCACGCGGAGTCCCCTGTCCGTCGCGGACTGCCGGAGCGATTGGAAGTACGGGCGGATCTGGTCCGGGCAGACCGCGTCGAAGTCCTGCTCCGAAGTCTTGGCCGTGGAGCCCGTGTGGCCCTTGACGTCTCTCGCCTGCTCGCTCTGTCCGACCAGCCTCGGCACGAGAGCCTGATGTCCCTGGCCGACGTACTGGATGACCTCGACTCCAAGGACCTCGACGTTGGTCATGGACTCGTTCAGGAACTCGATGATGCGGCGGAGCTCCCGCGGGATCTCATCGGCGACGAACAAGAGTCTGACGTTGCCGGACCGAAGGTTGGTCGCCACGTCCTTCCAGTAGCCGTCGATGGCCTCGACGTCGGAGGGGTCACTGCCGAGCAGACTTGCGACAGCGTCTCTCATCCCGTCCTCGCCACGCGACTCAACGACGAGGTCGCGGATACGCCCTGCGGGCCAGTACACGGTGGCGTTGGCGGCGTAGTCCAGCATCTGGCCGACGACCTCGCGGCGGATGCGAGTATCGCTGCTCCGCTTCACCTCAACGAAGGTGGGCACCGCATCCTGGTCGAGGAGCAGGTGGTCCACGGCCCACCGCCCTCCGGAGCCGTCGCGGTCGGGGATCCCAGCCTCCCGAGAGACCATCAACCACCTCACAGGATCGTGCGGACGGATCTGGCCCCCTGCGAGCAACTCGGGATGATGCTCGACCAGATCTTGTAGGTGGATCTCGCGGTCGTACCGTCGCCGCTCCATGCGCAGTAGACCGGCTTCAGCCTTCATGAAGATGAAGTCGTCGTACATGAGCCTCCCTCGTCGTGAAGCCTACCAGCTGCGAATCGTGGCCCGATGATGTCGCCCGGCTCGCAACTCTCGCAGACCCGGTCAGAATCTGACCGCATCGCCATTCGACGTCCGTCTCCCCGCCGGTGAAGCTTCAGGCATCAGGAGGTGCCCATGGCAGAACCGGCCATCGACGGCCTGGATCCGGTCATTGACCGCATCGTGGAGCAGGCGGAGGAGCTCGCGTACGTCACGCTCACCGACCGGACGGACAGCTCGCGCGAGGTGAAGATTGGGCGGCTCGACGCCACGCCCGCGGACCTCGGCGCTTGGCTCGACGAGGAGCTCATCGAGGACGGGCCGCCCGAGTTCGTGTCCCCGTCTCAGCTGGAGCCCGACGTGCTCGAGCGCGCGCTTCGGAGGTGGACGACCCAGACGGCGCTCAGCCACGCGTTCGGGGGCGAGCTCAGCCGCTTCCGCCTCCGCGGCTACGCGGTCAAGGGGTACAAGATGGTCGGCGGCGGGTGCTTCGCCATCCGCATGGTTGAGCCGGTGGCCCTCGCAGGCGAGCAGACCGCGGTCGCGACGACCGAGGACACGGAGCCCGCCTCCTTCGTCGAGACCTTCGAGGAGCTCGAGATCGAGGGGGCGCGCGCCGGCATGCACGCGCTCGGCGGGTACTACGCCCAGTGGGGCCAGATGATGCTGTCGTCGATGCGGCAGATCCAGGGCGTGCACC
>CALATR010000030.1 GCA_937891875.1 uncultured Pseudomonadota bacterium
CGCCCATGCCGCCCTCGCCGAGCTTGCCGACGATGACCCAGTTCTCCAGGATGTCGCCCGGGTTCAGCACGCGGTGCGCTCCGGCTGGCTGTGCGATCCGGCACAGGTCAGCGCCCCGCCTGCGCGGCTCGTCGCGAGCCCGTGGGTGAAAAACCGCAGCACCTGCACGTCTGCCTCCACCGCGAGTGTAGCCCTGTTGCGCACTTCCGCCGACCACGCCGATGGCTGGCACAGTGCGTGCAGGATCCGGGGAAGGAGGCTGCCCATGAGGATCCTGATCCCCGCTGTGCTCGCGTTGACGCTGTCCACCGTTGCGCTGGCGGAGGACGATCCGGTCAGCATCGAGCGTGCTGGTGCCCTGGTCGACCCGGACGCGCCCACGGCGGACCGGGTCGCTGCGGCCCGCGAGCTCGCCGCCGCCCCGGACGCCCTCCCCTTCATCCGCGCCGCGCTCCAGGCCCGCGATCGCGTCGTGGTGGCCGGGGTGGTCGACGCACTCGCCCGCGTGCCCACCTACGAGGCGGTGGCCCTGCTGGCTCGGGTCGCCCGCGACGAGCAGGTGCCCCAGGTGGTGCGCGTGTCCGCCGCCGAGGGCTTCGGCACCCACGCCGAGCAGGCACTCCCCGACGAGGTCCGCACCATGTCCGGGGTGATGCTCTGGGAGCTGGCCGCCGATCGGGACCTGCGAACGCCGGTTCGCGCCGCTGCGCAGAAGATGCTGCTGCAGCACTACCCCCAGGTCGTCGCCCAGCGGGGCCGGCCCGTGCAGCCGACCGGCACCACGGGTGCTGTGCTCGGCACCCTGGCGAACGGTGCAGCGGTCGGCACGATCCTCGCCAGCGTGGGCGTGCTCGGGCAGTCCGAAGCCGGGCCGTTCATCGGCGCCATCGGCGGTGGGCTGATCGGCCTGGGCACCGGCGCCCTGTACGCGGCCCAGGTCCCCGTCACCGACGGCCAGGGCGCGGCCTACGCGAGCGGGGCGGGCTGGGGAATCACCCTGGGCGGATTCGCGGCGTCTGCCCTGGTGGATCGGGTGAATTCCCCCGTGACCTACTCGAAGCAGTGGGATGCCCGCGCGGCGCTGCTGCTGGTCGGCACCTCGGCGGGCGTCACCACCGGCGCGCTCCTGCTGCGCCAGGACCCCCGCCTGGGTGACGTGCTCGAGGTGGACGCCGCCGGCTACCTCGGCTCCCAGCTCGCCGTGGCCGGCTTCCGCCTCGCCGACGACGCCCCATCCACCGGCGACTGGAGCGTCGTGGCCCTGTCCGGCGCGGTGGTCGGCCTCGGTGCCGGCGCGGCGCTGCACCCGTACTGGGAGCTCGAGCCCGCCGACGTGCTCTTCTCCCTCGCCCTCGCCAGCGAGACGACCGCACTCGGCATCCTCATGCCCCACGCGGCGAAGATCCGGCGCAGCGGCTGGCCCCACGCCGGCATCCACCTCGGGCTTGCCGGCGGACTGGCCCTGGCCGAGGTCATCCCGGCGACGCCGAACCACTCCGGCCTGCTCTTCTACGGTGCGCTGGTCGGCAACGGCCTTGGCGCGGGCATCCCGCTGCTGTTCCGCGGCGACGACGTCCAGCCCCTCGCCCTGTCCATGATGGGGCTCGGCGCGGTGGGGGCGGGCGCGGGCTACGGTCTGGCGAACGTCATCGACGTGAGTCCGGGCGACTGGTCGATGATCGGCGTCGGAACGTCACTCGTGGCGGCGGAGTCCGTCGCCCTGGGCGGGGTCGCGCTGGACCGGGGGCGGCTCGAGGACTCGCAGCTGGGCGGCATCGTGCTCACGTCGACCAGCGTGTCGGCGGCGGGCTTCCTGGCCCTGTCCCACTTCGTCGAGCCGCGGCCGGGGGACATGGCGCTCCTGGGCAGCTCCGCCGTATGGGGCGTGTGGCTGGGCAGCATGACCACCCTGGCGATCGACCCCGACGTGGACGTCAACGACGCCGTGCTCGCGACGACGTTCACCGCGGACGCCTTCCTGGTCGCGGGCGGTGCGCTGCTGCTGGCCGACATCGAGCCGGGGGACACCCTCGGAGCCCAGCTGGGCGGGGTGACCGGGGCGACGGTCTTCCCGCTGGTCGCGACCCTGTCGGGCAACTCCGACACCCGCACCTTCGCGACCGCGTCGGTGGTCGGCACGGTGGTGGGCATGGGGGTCGGCGGGGTGGTCACCTGGGCCGTGCAGAAGAACACCCGCGACAAGGCCGTCACCCACCGGCTGCCGGTGCGCTGGAAGCCAGGGGGAACCTGGGTTCCGAGCGCAAGCCCCGCCGTGCTGGAGGACGGGAGCGTGGGCATGCAGCTGGGGCTGTCGGTGACGGGCTGGTAGGGTCGCTACCGTCGGCGCCGCAAGCCCAGCACGCCCAGTGAGGCGAGCCAGATCCACGCGACGCTGCCGCCGCTGCTGCTGCAGGCGACACCGGTCAGTTCGCCCTGGTCCTCGCCGTCCAGCGTCCAGGTGACGGTGCTCTGCTCGCTGCAGTCCTCGGCACCATCGTAGGAGATCACGGCCTTGTGGCCGCCCGCGGTGACCGTCGTCGAGCCCGACTCGGCCTCCCAGCTGCACGTGTCGTCGTCGAGCTGGTTGTCGGTCGACACCTTGGCGCGGCCGTAGTCGGACGATCCGATCTCGCCCGAGCCGGACCAGCGCTCACCGCCGGCCACGTTTTCGAAGCTGCCGGAGTAGACGAAGGCGGTGGTCTGGGTGTGCTCGACGCAGCCGTCGTGATGTCCGACGCCGACCGAGACCAGATCCACCGAGAACCGGCCGTTCTTCTTGATGCTCAAGCTGCCGGTCACGGTCGTCCCGGCGTCGAACGTCGAGGTACCGCAGGTGACCTGTTCGGTGTAGCCGAAGTCCTCGACCTCCACGACCACCGGCTCCAGGTCCTGCGCGGTCGTGTCCTGCGGTTCGAAGCGGTACTTCGCCGTGCCGGTAAAGGACAGCCCAGCCTCGTCGGTGCACCCGCCGGTCACGTCGATCTCCAGGCCGTCCTCCGACTCCTCGACGGTGGGGCAGGACACGGCGTCGCTGGGGGCCTGCATGGCCCGCTGGGACGTCCACAGGATGGCGGGAGGCGAGGCGGCCGACACCAGCTTGGTGGCCACGTCCGGATCGGTGAGGTCCGCCTCGGGCATGTCGGCGATGGCTCCGGATGCTGCCGATCCCCCGCAGGCGACGAGGAGCAGCAGGGAGAGAGGAAACAGGCGGATCATGGAGCCCCCAGGGTGATTCTGACGCGTAGAAATCATGACTCGTTCAGCCAGCCCGCGCCGCCGCAGTTGTCGTAGGTGTGCTCCGCGTTGCCGCGGGAGGAGGTCAGGGTGACCGTGCCGGTGACCGGCCCTGCGGGGCAGGCGGTGAACGTCAGGTCGCGGGTGATGGCGTCGACCCGACCGTATGGGGTGATGCCGAGGGCGCCTTCGGCCTGGAGGACCCGGCGCTCGGGAACGGGCCCGTCCTCGGCGTGCACGACGATCTGCCCCTCCATGCGGGCCGCCCACAGGCCTCGCCCCGCCGCGCAGGCCGGCTCGTCGCTGTCCACGGTGGTGTCGTAGAGGAGGTCGACCGCGAACTCGCGCCCAACCCGGCGGTAGGTCCCGTCCAGGAGGACGGAGTGGCTCGCCCGTGCGGCGGATCCGCGGTCGGCGCTGGCCTGACACAGGCCGTCCCAGGACATCGAGAACTGCTCGGCGACCACCTCCAGATCGGTGAGCTCTCCGGTCCGATCGTGCCAGACCGTGCGGAGCTGGAGCGAGCCGCTGAAGTGCGTGCCGAGGGTGGTCTCGCAGTCGCCCGCAAACGTCGTCGTGTCTTCGTCGGTGGTCGCGACGGGGCAGGCCACGTCGGTCCAGGCCTGGTTCGCCAGACCGAAGACCTGCCGCTCGGCAAACGCCACGACCCCGTCCGCACCGGCCTCCCGCAGCATGAACGCGGTGACCGCCTCGTCGCCGAGGTCGGCACCGTCCAGCTCCGAGAGCGCCTGCTGGGCGAGCGAGGATGAGCAGCCCGACGCCAGGAGCGTGAGGACGAGGCCAGGTCTCATGGCTCCAGCCACTCGAGGCCGCCGCAGGCGTCGTGCTCGATGTCGAGCGTCCTGCCGCCTGCCGACAGGGTGGTCCTCCCGGCGATGGGGCCGTTCGGGCAGCCGGTGTACACCGCGCCTTCCGACTTCAGGTCGACGACGCCCAGCGCCGTGCTCCCGAGTCGGCCCTGGCCGGACCAGGTCTCCAGCCGCGTGCCGCCCTCCCGGACCCCGACGCGGATCTGGCCGTCATAGAGGGCGGACCAGCTCCAGTTTCCGAGGAAGCCGCAGCCGGTGACGTCGGTGGTGGCCTCCTTGTTCATGTCCACGTGGAAGCGGTGTCCCCAGGTCCGGATGGTGCCATCGTGGCGGGTGGACTCCGTGGCCAGCTGGCCGAGGCACTCGTACGAGGTGTCCGAACCGAAGTCCCGCGCCTCCATGAAGACCTGGGGCAGTCCCTCGAAGTCCGGGCGCCGCTCGACGGTCAGCGTGCCGCTGAGCCAGATGCCGTCCCAGTGCTGGCAGTCCGCATCGATGATGTAGCCGAGGTCGGTCCGGATCACCTTGGGGCACGAGGCGTGCCCGAACTGCGTGTTGCCCGCCATGGAGTCGAACCGCTCGGTCTCGAGGAGGGCGAGCTGTACGAGCAGCGGGGCGGCACCCTCGGCCGAGAGCTGGGAGACGACCTCGGCGTCACCGAGATCGGCATCCTCGTACCGGTCGAACCGTGCGCCGCCCGCC
>CALATR010000031.1 GCA_937891875.1 uncultured Pseudomonadota bacterium
CCGCCGGACTTCGAGGACTGTACCGTCGCATTGGCCAGGGTGTACCCGGACCATGCGGCGCAGGTGTAGATCTGGTGGCGCCGCAGCTCCTTGGTCTTGTGCAGCACGACCGAGGCGCCCTTGGGGCAGTACGCGTACTTGTGCAGGTCCATCGACATGGACGTCACGCCGGGCACCGAGAAGTCGAACGCGGTCATCTCGTCGCCGAGCTCGCGGAAGAAGGGCAGGACGAACGCGCCGATGCAGCCATCGACGTGCAGGCGCAGGCCGTGCTTCAGGGCGATCTGGCCGAGCTCGGGGATGGGGTCGATGACGCCGTGGGCGTAGCCGCTGGCCGAGCCGACGAGCAGGCAGGTGCGGTCGGTGATCGCCGCCTCCATGGCCTCGGGCACGGCGCGGAAGGTCTCGCCGTCGACCTCCACCACCACGGTCTCCATCCGGTAGTAGTGGGCAGACTTGAAGAAGGCGGCGTGGGCGGTGCGCGGCAGGACGATCTGCGGGGTGACGTCCGGGTTTGCCTCGAGGAAGGCGTCCCGCGCGGCCTTGACCGCGAGCATGATCGACTCGGTGCCGCCGCTGGTGAAGTTGCCGACGCAGGCCTCGTCACCGCGGAGGTGGGCGATGCACATGCCGACGACCTCGTTCTCGAAGCGCAGCAGGGAGGGGAACTCGGTCGGGTCGAGGCCATTCTCGGTGAGGTAGGCCATGTACGCCTGCTTTCCGACGGCTTCGATGCTGTCGCCTGCGCTGTAGACGTAGCCGAAGGCCTTTCCGTCCCGCCAGGGCAGGTCGTGACCGCGGAAGCTCTCGAGCGTGGTGAGGACCTGCTCCGCCGATTGACCCTGCTCCGGAATGCCCACGTTTCCTCCATGATGATCGCTGCGGGGGCGCCCGGGTAACACGCACGATGGCGCGCGGTGTCGAAGAGACCAGGGTGCTTGGACGTCACTGCAGCACGGAGGTCCCCGAGTGCTCGTCCTCTCGCTCGTGTTGCAGACCCTGGCGGCTTCCCCGGTGGAGGTGACGGTCGCCGTCCAGGCGCCGGTGCGGCTGCAGGCGCGGGTCTTCGGGGCGAGCATGGACACCCCGGTGCGGATCCCCGAGGTGCGTGCCGAAGCCGAGCCCCTCGCCGTGCTCGACGCGAACGCCCGCGCCATGCAGGACGTGGTCTCCTGGGTCGACCTGTCGGCCCGGGCGGTGGATCTCGACGACTACGGACGCTTCCGCCTGCTCGTGGCCGCGGTCGACGCCCTGCCGGTGCGGGTGGTCGACGGCTCCGGCCTCGGCACGGTCAGCGACGCGGTCGCACGGGGCCGATGGACCGCCGATGAGCGCCTGCTCGCGATCGGCGGGGGCCTGCGCGCGATGGGGGTCGCGGCGATCCCGTTCCGCGGCGCCGACGGGGCGCTCCTGCTCGGCATCTCCTGCGACGACCCGAACATGAACGTGGACTCGGTCGAGCACGAGTGGCGCTACGTCCGCAATGGGGTCGCCCACCACCAGGTCGTGCGCTGGGTGCTGTGGGACGGCGTGTCGCCGGTGGGCACGGTGGGCGGGGCCCGAGGCTCGCAGCCGCTCGATCGCACGATTCCCAGAGGCTCGGCGTTGAGCCTGGCTGATCCGGCGCTTCCCGAGTTCACGATGGCCTGGTCCCAGCCCGAGCTGCGGCAGGTCCAGGGCTCGTCCCACGACGTGCGCTTCGTGCGTCACCCCGACGCCGCCGCCTGGCTCTCCCTCGCCCCCGAGCTCCACCTCCCCGCCGCCCTGCCCGCCGCCCGGGTCCAGGTCCGACGCTCCGGCCTGCTGGACGAGGCCCGCCGCCGGCTCCACGGGCTCACCGACGAGGAAGCGAGGATCGACGCCCTGATCCGTCTCGTGCAGGGCAGCTTCGTCTACGAGCCGGGCCCGGTCCGCACCATCCCCGAGCTCCTCGAGCGCGGTCGCGGCGACTGCGATCAGCTCTCCCTGCTCCTGGCCGCCCTGCTCCTCGAGCTCGACTACGATCCGGCGGACGTCGTGGTCGTCAGCTGGCCGGACCACCTCGGCCTCGCCGTGCGTCCCAAGCGCGGCAAGGGCCCCCGCGACGGGCTGTCGGTCCAGCTTCCCGAGGGCCGCTACGTGCTGCTCGACGTGACCCACTACATGTGGTCGGGTACGCAGCTGGTGAGTCGCTGGGGGAGAACCTCGCCCAGCCACGGGAGTCAGGTGACGGTGGAGCGTCTCCGGTAGGCCCAGCGGCCGCGTCCGAGCCGGTTACGACGCCGCCCTGAACGGAGGTTCGATGCGCGCCTGGCTCGCCCTGCTCCTGCTCGCTGCCTGCACCGGCAGCGCCACCCCCGCACCCCAGGCGGGCCCCGACCCCGAGGCGAGCGCCCAGGGCG
>CALATR010000032.1 GCA_937891875.1 uncultured Pseudomonadota bacterium
ACCCGGACGATCGCAGGCCGCCAATGCCATGGGCCCAGAGACCAGAGACCAGCGACCAGGGACCGCCCCTCCCCTCCCCCGCAGGCAGCAACCCGACTCTCGCCAGACGACCGGCCCGCCACTCCCCCGCCCGCAGCAACGGCCTCTCCGCCAGTCGACTCCCCAGCCCCTCAAGCAGCCACACACCCCTCCGCCCCGATGTCCGCTAGCGATCCCCCCAGGATCAACGTCGCATCTCCGAACTCGTGCGCGCGGAACCCACGCTGCTCCGCCGTCGCGTTCGCGGCGGCCAGGACGTCGGACGGTGCCCAGGCGCTCATCAGCTCGAAGTGGCTCTCGCCGGGCAGGTGGATGTTCGACAGCAGGCCGTCGACCAGGCGGGGCGCGTAGTCGGGGGTGAGGATCAGGTCCGTGCGGGCCTCGCCGGGCTCGAGCCGTCCAGCCGCATGGATGCGGCCCTCCAGCGCGCGGGTCACCGTCGTGCCCACCGCCAGGATCCGGCCGCCCGCCGCGCGGGTCTGGCGGATCGCGCGCACCGTGCGCGCCGGGATGTCCGACCACTCCGGCAGCGGCAGCGCCCGATCCAGGTGGCCGCCGTCGATGCTCGACAGGCCCGCTCCGTGGGTCAGCGTCGCCAGCCGAACCCCGCGCCGACGCAGGGCGAGCAGGGTGCGCCAGGTGAGCGGGCGGGCCGCGGACGGCATCTCCGCCGCCCAGGGCCGCGTCGCGAACGCCGTCTGCACCGCGGCGAGCGGCACGTCGTCCGCCATGTAGCTGTACTGCACCGGGCGACCGTGGCGGTAGATCACCGCCCACGGATCGAGGCCATGGAAGCGGATCCTCGCCAGCCTGCCACCCACGTGCTCGACGCGGACCTCGTCGTCACCGAGGAAGAGGCGGTCGCCGCGGACCAGCAGGGGGGCCGGGGGGCGACGCTCGGTGGGGGTGCGCCAGTCCCCTGCGCCGAGGAGCGCGACCTGGACGGCACCATCGCGGGGGGCCTCCAGAAGGCGCAGCTCCACGGGCTCTCCGTCGGGCGTCCGCGCGGACAGGGAGGCGGGCAGGGTGGCGGCATCGTTGAGCACGACCAGATCGCCGGGCCTCGTGGCGAGCACCAGGGCGTCCATGGCTGCGGTCGCCCAGCAGCCGCAGGACGGGTCGACGACCAGGAGCCGCTCGCTGCCGGCGGCACGATCGAGGGTGGGTTGGGCCTTCATCGGGTCACCTCCACCGCGTGGCGCCCGCTCGGGGCGTCGACGATGAGGGGAAGCACGGCGCGGGCGACGTCGGCGGGGCGGCGCAGGCTCGCCGGGTCGGAGTCGGGCAGCGCTTCGCGGTGCATGGCGGTGTCCATGTCGCCGGGCTCGATGGTGATGACGCGCACGCCGGTGCCGTCGAGCTCGGCAGCCAGCACGTTGGACAGCTGGTCCAGCGCCGCCTTGCTCGCGCCGTAGCCGCCCCACTCCGGGTAGGGCTCGGTGGCGGCGTCCGAGCTCACGTTGACGATGACGCCTTGGCCGCGGAGGACCATGGCGCCGGCCGCCGCGCGCATGAGGCGCAAGGGGGCGATGGTGTTGACCTCGAGGATGCGCCGCAGGTTGTCCTCGTCCAGGTCGAGCACCAGGGGCAGCGGCGTCTGGCCCAGGGTGCTCGCGTTGTTGACCAGCAGGTCGATGGGTCCAGCCTTGGCGACCGCCTCGCCGACGATGCGTGCGGCGCTCCCCGGCTCGCCGACGTCCGCGACGACGGCGTACGCGCTGCCTCCGGATGAACGGATGCGGTGAACGACGGCGTGCAGGTCGTCTTCCCCGCGGGCCACGCCCACGACGGTCCAGCCCGCAGCGGAGAGGGTGTGCATGAGGGCGGCGCCGAGACCGCGGCTGGCTCCAGTGATGAGGGCGACTGACATGGGATCCTCCAGGTTCATCCTCCACGTACGCACGCTTGCACAATCCGTCGTCATATCGGATGATGCTTTGGCAGGCCGTTGATTCCTCGACACCCCCAGGAGACTGTGTGCCCGACCTCGAGACCCTGGCCAGCGACCTCGGCCGGAACGTGCGCACCCTGCGGGAGGCCCGCGGCCTGTCTCAGTCCCAGGTCGCCAAGCTCGCCGGCATCCCCCGCGCCACCTGGGCCCACCTGGAGTCCGGCGGCGCCAACCCCACCCTGACCGTGCTCGTGCGCGCCGCCAGCGCCCTGCAGGTCACCCTCGAGGAGCTGGTCGGACCTCCGCGAGGACGCGTGCGCCTCGTCCGCGCCGACGAGCTCGTGCACCGCGAGCGGGGTCGGGTCCGGGTCCGCGAGCTGCTGCCCGACCCCATCCAGGGCCTGCAGGTCGAGCGCATGGAGCTGCCTCCCGGCGCCGCCATGCGCGGCATCCCCCACACCCCCGGCACCCGGGAGTACCTGGCCTGCGACCACGGCGAGATCGAGCTGGCGGCAGCCGGACAGCGCTGGCACCTCAAAGAGGGCGATGTCCTTGTCTTTCCTGGCGATCAGCACCATGGCTACGCCCACCGGGCGGGCGATCCGGCGGTGGCGACCTCGGTGGTGGTCCTGGCGCCGGTGCTGAGCGAGCAGCAGGGATGAAGGAACCCGCCGCTGGCGAGACTGAGCGCTCCGGGGAGGTCTCGTGCGGATGATGGTGTTGCTGGGGCTCGCGCTGGCGAGCCAGGCCGGGTGCAGGACCTGTACCTTGATGGGGTACTTCGACAGTGTCTACGTCGCGTTCGACGGGGACCTGAGCCGGGGCGGCAGCTACGAGGTCACGCTGAAGGAAGGCCCGCGGACGGTCGGCCTGTGCGCCTTCGAGGTCCCGATCACCTCGGACCAGGACCTCACCTGCGGCAGCAGCATGGCCCTCGATCCGACCAGCGACGGCACCGTCCGTGGCGTGGGCATGTTCTGGGTGCCCGAGGATCTCCGCATCGCCATCACCCGCGATGAGGAGGTGCTGGTCGATGATGTCGTCAACCTCGAGTACACCGAGGACGAGCCCAACGGCAAGGGCTGCGGTGTGCGGACGACGGGCGAAGGGACGCTTTCGTGGTGATTTTCGGCCGTTCGGCCGCGGAGGGACAGATGAGGATGACGCTGTTGGCGGTGGTCGCGATGACCAGCCTGCTCGGGTGCGGCGAGGAGGACGTTCGGGACTGCCCCCTGGCCCTGTACCTGAACGGCGTAGGGATCGAGCTCGACGGGGAGCGGAGCACCGCGGGCGCCTACGAGCTCCGGATGCACGTCGGAGACCGGACCTGGGGGCTGTGCAGCTTCGAGGTTCCCACCCCCGAGGACGGCTCCTTCGTGTGCTCGGGCGAGACCGAGTGGCACGCCACCGGGGACGGCTGGGAGGACGTGGAGAGCGTCCAGCTCACGGTCACACCCGACGTCTTCACCGTCACCCTGACCCGTGACGGGGACGTGGTTGCCGAGCAGACGTACACGCCCGAGTACGAGGTCACCGAGCCCAACGGCGAAGGGTGTGGCGAGCACATCTCCGCAAGAGTCACCTTCTCCTGGTGATCCCCTCCCACTGAAGGCCTCCCCCGCTCGACACACCAACCGCCGGACACCCGAGGAGTTCCAGTGCGCTTTCCTATCGAGCTGTTCGTGCTCACCGGCTGCTTCGTCGCCGGCCTCGCCAGTGGGTGCGGGAGCCTGGGGACGGCGTGCAACCTCATGGACGCCCCGAGCACCACGACGATCCACCTGGCAGGCGATCTCTCGGTCGAGGGCCAGTACGAGCTGGTGGTGAACGACGGCCAGCGCAACCTGCTGACCTGCACCTTCGACGTGCCCGCGGTGGACGAGGTGCCTTCATCGTGCACGAGCGGGAGCTACCTCAACACCGACCTCGAGGGCGACGCCGAGGCGGTCACCGCGCTGGTCACCCCGGACACCCTGGTGGTGACCCTCTTCCTCGACGGCGACGAGCTGACGACGGAGACCTTCACCCCGGACTACGCCGAGGACGAGCCCAACGGCGAGGGGTGCGGCGTCCGGCGCCTCGCCGAGGTGGAGCTCGACTGGTGAGTCGCGCTCCTGCCGTCGTCGCGTTCACTGCAGGTCTGTTCGCCAGCCTCGCCGGCTGCGTCGCGGAGGGCCCCTGCGAGCCCGGGCTCGACGGCATCCGCGTGACCCTGCTCGGAGACGCCGACACGCCGGGCACCTACGAGGTGGTGGTGCAGAACGACGGTCGGACCGTCGTGACCTGCGTCGTCGACGTGCCGGTCGACCCGCTCGAGGTGGGAACGGGCTGCCCGAGCTTCGACGCCTCCCTCGAGTTCGACAACGGCGGCATCGAGAAGATCGTCCTGAACGGCAGGCTCCGGGCGGACACGCTCGGCTTCGAGGTCTGGCGGGACGGCACCCAGGTCGTGAAACAGACGTTCGAGCCCGACTACGATGCCGTCCTCGACCACGAGTGCAGCGGAGCGGCCGCCTGGGTCGAGCTGGAGCTCGACTGGGAGGGGTGATGCGCCAGGAGGGGTGGTTGCTGGCGAGCGTGCTCTGGGCGCCGGGCTGCCCCGGGGACTGCATCTCCACGTTCGGACCCGACCAGGTCACCGTCGAGTTCCTCGGCGACACCGACGCAGAGGGCGCCTACGAGATCGTCGCCCGCAGCGACGGGCGCGCGGTGGCGGCGTGCGTCGTCGACCTGCCCCTGCCCGAGGACGCCCAGAGCCCGGTGCCCTGCAATGACGGCGTGTCCTTCGTCTACCTGGACCGGGACCGCCTGGCCTATCTGGAGACCCCCCACGCGGGCGACGTCGTCGGCTACGAGCTGCGGCTGGACGGCGAGCTGCTCGCCAGCGAGGTCTTCGAGCCCGCGTACGAGCCGCTGGTGGACGATCCGAACCACTGCGGCCCAAAGCCCAGGCGGGCGCGCATCAGCCTCGACTGGTGATCACGGGCAGCTGCGCGCGGTGACGTAGGTCACGGCCACCTCGTCGCGGAAGCG
>CALATR010000033.1 GCA_937891875.1 uncultured Pseudomonadota bacterium
CGCCCTCGCCCTGGCCGCCGGGCTGTTGCTGGCCGCGGGCACCGGGCTCGGCTGGGCGCTCTCGGTCGACGAGCCGGTCCAGGTCACGATCGCGGACGGCAGGCACCGGATCACCGGCGATGCGGTCGAGGTGCTCGCGGGCACGACCCGGGTGGAGGTGCGCGGAGACGCGTGGGTCACGGTGGAACCTGGGCACGACCCTGCGCGTAGGAGCGGGCAGGAGGATCGTATGGACAAGAGCCACGTGCTCTCCGCCGCGGGCGGCGCCGTCGTCACCATCGCCGTCGTGTCGGGGGTCGCCCTGCTGTGGCCGGACGCCCAGGCCGACGCGCCCGTCACTGTCGCCGCGGGCGAGACCCGCACCATCGGCGAGCGCTCCGCAGGGGACGACGCCGGTGGGGAGGTCGTCGTCGACAAGACCCCGCGGCCGGCCGGCCTGACTCCGGAGGTGGCGGCGTTCGTCGACCAGCTCGAGCAGGACAACGCCCGGCTGCGCTTCGAGAACCAGCTCATGAAGGGCCAGCTCGCCGTGGGCAGCGAGCCCATCCCCTGGCCGGACGACCTGCCCGCCGCCCTGCGCCCCGAGCGCTTCGCCGAGAGCGCCAGCCAGGCGATCGCGGGCGTCGAAGGCCTGGAGTTCGTCCAGGAAGACTGCGCCGAGTACCCCTGCCTCGTGGTCGCACGGGTCAAGGACGGCCTGGAGCCCGCCGCCGCCCAGGCCGCCCTGCACCAGCTCGGCGAGCGCCTCGGCGACCTGCTGGGCGGGGAGGACGCACGCACCTTCCTGTCGGTCGCCAAGGTGTCCGACGACGAGGGCGGCGAAGACACCCTGGCCGTGGCTGGCGTGGCTCCGGGCGGCCGGGACGACATCTCCGATGGCCTCACCGAGCGCATGATGCAGCGGGTCCAGGGTCTGGAGCAGGAGCTGGGTCCGGACGCCCCGCCCGAGTAGGCCCTACCTCCCGGTGCCGCCCCGCGCGGCGGTCCAGCGCAGCCAGGCCCGGGTCGCCTCCAGGCGGGAGATCTGCAGGGCGGCCTCCTGCTCGGCGCGGCTGGCGGTGGCCTGGAGCACGTCGGTGAGCGGGGCCAGGCCCTGATCGTAGCGGCTGGCGAGCAGGCGCTCGGCCTCGGTGGCCTGCTCGACGGCGAGGCTGCGGGCGTCGACCTCGGCCAGCGCGCCGACCAGCTGGGCCCGGGCGCCGGC
>CALATR010000034.1 GCA_937891875.1 uncultured Pseudomonadota bacterium
CGGGGAGAGGCGGGCGAGCCTGTCGCGGATCCTGCGGGAGCACGCGGCGCTGGCCTTCCCGGCGAAGGCGCTGCACGCGGCGCTCTCGGGGAGCGTCGGGGCCTCGCTCGGCGTTGCCACGCTGTTCCAACGTCCGCTCTCCTTGGCACTCGGCGTGGACATCGCCACCTACATCAACGACGTGTTCGTTTATGTCGACAGGATCGAGAATCATGGCGTCCCACTCACCACAAATGCAGCCGAATCTGTCTACACAGCCTTGCCCGATGGCACCATCGTCACCGCGGCGCCACCCCAGCCGCCCGCCAGCCTGCGATGAAGTTCTCCGCGATCGTCGCTGCCGTCCTCGTGGCGACCGGGTGCACACCGGTCCAGATTCGGGCGCGCACCTCAGGTGAGATGCCGCTTCGGCGCCAAGCGGACGAGTGTTCCAGAATCGTGGCCTCGCTGTGTGACGCTACCCGCAGCACGGAAACCCTCATGGTCGTCTGTGTCGCATCGCTGTCAGGCGGGAGCCTTCCCGTCCACGCGGACCTGCTCTTTGCGCAATCAGGGGGCAGCCTTGTGGCTCCAGACGGGGAGTCGGGAACTTTTGGCTCCACCGTCAGCCTTGTGAATGGTTTGGCTATCGATGTCAGCCGCATTGAGGGTTCCTGGCTCAGTGGCGTGCAGTATCAATTTTCGGACACTCCGGCCTGTGCGCAGAGAGTGCAAATTCGGCTGGTTCTCGAGTCTTCGCTGGGTACGAGAGACTGCAGGCTGGACGTGGTTGGATGGGAGCCCGTCACGCACGACTGCGACTCTGAGTAGCGGGGGATTGAACTCCATGCTCGGGTTTCCTCAGCGCCTCGTTCCGCACCCGCACCCGCCATCGCACCGACGACACCTCCGTCGGCCAGGACGCGATCAACGGTCAACTCCCGCGCCCTCGACGTGGGTGGTGATGCCACGAGACCGCGAAACCTGGAGCGTGAACCCGCCCGTCCCTCACGCGCACGGGCGCGCGGCACTTGCCTCGACCGCAGCGGGAGGGCCGGGGAGTTGTTGTCCCCGGTCTACTGCCGTGGGCAACTCTGCAACCCCTGGGCTCGCGAGGGCGATCATGGAGTCTCGCAGCTGCGGCGCGTGTCGCTGCCCGACGGGTGCGTCCCCCTGACCGCCCGCTCCGGCTCGTAGTCCCCGCCCAGCTTGAACAGCACCGGCGCCTGAAAGACTGCACGGTTTCCAGAACTTCAAGAACCTGTACCTGCCGGAGTCGCGCGAGGGCGGCGTGCCGCGCTTCATGGGCAACGCGGGCACCGGCAGCAAGCGGGCGTGGCAGCTCGACTTCCGGTCAGCGGCAGTTCGTCGGCGGACCGGCGGCTCGGGCATCGTTCTGCTCTCGGCCACACCGGCGAAGAACAGCCCGCTCGAGTTCTACAACCTCGTCCAGTACATCGACCACGACGCCTGGGCGCGCATGGGGATCCGCGACCCGGAGCAGTTCATCGACCGCTACCTGCGCATCGAGCTCAAGCCCGTCGTCGACACCAAGATGGACGTGACCGAGCGCGCCGCGGTCACCGGCTTTCAGAACCTGCACGAGCTGCGCGACGTCATCTTCCGCTACGGCGAGTTCAAGACCGCCGAAGACGTCGGCCTGCAGCTCCCCGAGCCCGCCGTCGAGGTCGTGGAGGTCGACATGAGCGCCGCCCAGAGCGCTAAGTACGACCGCTACGTGAGCCAGATCGAGGCAGCCCTCGAGTCCACGCGCCCGTCCGACAAGGCGCAGATCCTCGGCCTGCTCGCCCGAATGTCGCTCGTTGCCATCCACGACCAGCTCGACGAGGGCTACTCGTGGAAGACCGCCGACCAGGTCGACCGCGCCTCGAGTCCCAAGTTCGCCGCACTGACGAAGCGCGTGCTCAAGAACCGCGTGTGCGGCCACATCGTCTTCGTCGACAACGTCGCCGCGCACAAGTGGGTCCGCCAGGTCCTGGTCGACGCCGGCGTCCCGAAGAAGCGGATCGCCGTGCTGAACGCCCAGACCGCCAAGGCGAGCGCCGACCGCCAGCGCATCGCGCGCGAGTTCAACGGCAGCGACGAGGAGCGACCGAAGTACGACGTCGTCATCGCCAACGCCATCGCCTACGAGGGCATCGACCTGCAGCGGCGGACCTGCGCCATCCACCACCTGGACCTGCCGTGGGAGCCCGCGACCCTGCAGCAGCGCAACGGCCGCGGCGTGCGCCAGGGCAACACCCTCGACGCCATCCGCATCTACTACTACTTCGCGCGCCGCAGCATGGACGGCCTGCGCTTCAACCTCATCCAGGGCAAGCTCGGCTGGATGACCGAGCTGCTGCGGAGCCAGAAGAGGGACACCAACAACCCGGGCGCGCAGATGGACCTCGGCCCTGAGGAGATCCTGCTCCTGGTGAGCCGCGACCCGGAGAAGACGCGCAAGCGCCTGGACGAGGTGAAGGCGCGGCGCGAGGCCGAGGCGCGGAAGAAGGTCGCCGAGGACGCGGGCAGGCTGCTGCGCTCGGCGAACGCCCGGTTCCGCAAGGCCGAGCGGACCGAGGATCCGGCGGAGTCCGCCCGGCTGCGGCTCGAGGCCGAGGCCCGGCTGAAGGACCTGGCGAGCGTGGACCCCGAGGCGTGGCC
>CALATR010000035.1 GCA_937891875.1 uncultured Pseudomonadota bacterium
CCTGCTGGGCGCGCAGCACCAGGTCCGCCGGTGCGCCGTGGGCCATGAGATCCAGGGCAAACCTCGCAAAACCAGCCACGGAGCTCTGCTCTGCGAGGCCGGCGCGGGTCCAGTGGGCCGCCAGTCGGGCGCGGTCTGCGGGCGTGAGATCGTCCAGCTCGGGACGCTCGGCGTGGCCGAACCAGTCGGCGCGGGCGGCCCGGGGGGCGAGCGCGTGACCGTCATCGCCGACGTAGGGGCGTCCGTAGCAGCATCCCTCGAGGACCTGCGGCGGGAACACCTCGCACTGCACCTGGTAGCAGCAGGTGCCGGCCTCCTCGTCGAAGGTGACCTCGCCGATGACCCGCTGGGTGTCGCAGCTGGTGTCGGCGGTCGGCACGAACTCGGTCGCGGGCACGCAGGTTGCGTCCTCCTCCACCTGCACGCACTCCTCGCGGGTGGAGACGGCGTCCGTGTCCTGGGCGACCACCTTGTCCGGCGGGAACAGCAGCGGGGTCAGGGCCACCACACCCACGGCGATGGCCACCCGCGCCCGCAGCGGCGCCTTCCAAGCATCCAAACCCATGGGTCCTCCAGATCCGGCCTCGCAGATCCTACGCTGCGAAGGCCGGATCCGTGACAGGCCTACTCGGGCAGCGTGCAGGACGGGTCGATGCTCATGGCGGCCAGCTCGGCCTCGACCAGCGGGGCCCCGCCGGTGTCGATCTCGTCTGCGTGGAAGACCTGCCAGCCCGGCCGGATGCCCGCGTCCATGTAGAAGAAGACCTGCTCGGGCAGGGTGGGCTGGGGCAGCCACAACAGCGCGATCGTCTTGCCGTCGTGACACACCGCCGACTCGGGGGTGTCCCCCTCGGTGAGGCCGCCCGACGCGTCGACGTCGTGGTAGGCGATGGGCAGCTCGCTCGCGAGGCCGGGGATCTCGGCGTCCGGGATGACGTGCGATGCAGGCGGGGCGCCGTCCACGGTGAAGCTGAACTCGCCGGTGAGCTCCTGGTCGAGGAGCGCCTCAGGGGCGTCGGCCTCGATGGACACGCCCGAGAACACGCCCAGGCGGCGGTCGGTGAGGGAGATGGCCTCGTCGACGGTGCCCGACGCGGTGACCGTCAGCACGGGCAGCAGGTTGACCGGCACCGGGATCTCGTCGAGACCGACCACGGTGGGCGGGTTCACCGAGGGATCCAGCGCGTTGTAGCCGGGCACGATGCCGAGCAGGGCCAGCTGGGCGTTGGTGCTCTCGACCCAGATGACCACCGTGTTGCCGGCGCCGACGATGACCTCGTCCTCGTCCTTGATTGCGTCACCGTCGGTGTCCTCGAAGACGAACGGGAAGAACAGCGCGACGTCGGCGCCCAGGCTGGACACGAAGACCAGGCTGTCCTCCGGGACCGTGTCGAGCTCCATGGTCGCGAAGCCGTCGGTCGCGGCGGCGGAGCCGAAGACGCCCTTGGGCTGGTTGGTCGAGGGGTCCACCTCGAGCAGCCCGACAGCGTAGCCGGCCTCGGTGGAGTCGAGCTCGAAGGTGAGGGTCGCACCTGCGGGGCGGGCGTCCGTGTCGGTGTCGGTGTCGGTGTCGGTGTCGGTGTCGGTGTCCGAGTCGGTATCGGAGTCGGAGTCGGTGTCGGTGTCGGTGTCGACGCCGTCGGTGTCGGTGTCGTTGCCGGTACAGGCCAGCATCGCGAGCGGCAGGAGCGCCGGGATCAGCCAGGTTCGAAGTGCGCGCATGAGTCCTCCATCTCCCCACAGGGTGCCACAGGGGGAGGGGTTTGACACCGACGGAAGGGACGGGCGGGACGGGCCGCCGGGGATCCTGGCGGGGCGCGTTTCGAGTTGCGAGCCTCGGCCGGTCGGGGAGGGGGGCGGCGCACGGCGCCGGTTGCGCCTCTGGACGGCGTTGGTGGTGTGAGTCGCTGGAAGCGGGCGTTTCTGCTCGGAACTCGGAACTCGGAACTCGGAACTCGGCTCGCCTACCGCTCCAACCTCACCGGCACCGTCGCCGCGGCCGAGACGTCTGGCCACGGGCGGGTCACCAGGGTCTCGGCGACGCAGTGGGCGACCTCGGAGGTGGTCGTGGCGTCGGTGATGCCCACGTGACGAGCCTCGCCCGCGTGCAGGACCAGGGTGACGGTGAGCTGGCCGCCCGCGCTGCCCGCCGCGCACCAGGCGAGCTCGTCCTTCGCGTCGACGAGGGCGTCGCGCACGGCGCTTCCGTCGTCCGCCGCAGGCGCCAGCGCGACCAACGCCACCACGCCGATCACGGTGAGCACCAGCAGACCACCCCCGACGAGGGTGATCCCGAGGCTGCCAGCGACGAGCGAGGAGGTGCGCACGGCGCTCCGGTAGCCCGGCGCTATGCTGCGGGCCGCATGAGCAACACCGCTGCGACCACCCGGCTCGTCCTGCTGCAGATCGCCGCCTTCTTCGGGGTCGGCGCGCTGCTGGTCATCGCCTATGGCGGCGTGGGTGGGTTCTTCGCCGGCTTCGACACCGCCTGCCCCGAGCCGGTCTGTGACTGGGCCCGTCACTACGTACCCGCCTCGCGCGCGCTGTTCGAGACTGGACTTCCAACCTGGGGTTACGTCTATCCGCCCACCTTGGCGCTCCTGGTCTGGCCCCTCGCCTGGTCCAGCTGGGGCACGCTCGCCTGGGGCCTGCTCCTCCTGCTGGTCCAGGCCGTCCTGGCCGTCCTTCCCCCCCACCTGGTGCCGGACACCCCCGCCCGGGTCGCCGTCGGCTTCTCCGCCATCACGGCCCTCACCGTGCCCGTGCTCCAGGTGCTCGACTGGGGTCAGGTCAGCGCCTTGCTGGTCCTGCTCGGCCTGCTCGCGTTCCGGGTCTCCGAGCGCGCGTCCAAGAACTCCCTCGGCATTCCGGGTCTCGGTGGCGCTCTCGTCGGCTTCGCAGCCGCGGTCAAGGTCTACCCGCTGCTCCTGCTCCCCTGGTTCCTGGTGCGCCGCCGCTTCGTCGAGGTCGGCGCCGCCTTCGCTTCCGCGCTGCTCCTGGGCGTCATCCTTCCCCTCGTCGCCCTCGGCCCCGCCACCACCTGGGCCTTCTACGAGGGCGCCGCGGGCGAGCTCGTCCGGCTGATGCCCGACATGCAGAAGTCCATCGGCCCCCAGTCGCTCGTCAGCGTCGCCGAGCGCCTGTTCCTCGCCGGCAATACCAGCCTGCGCCCGATCCTCGGCGGTGCGGCCGTCCTCCTCGGCCTCGGTCAGCTGGCCCTCTTGTTCCTGATCCCGAAGCGGCGCCCGAGCGACGGTTGGATGTGGGCGTTCGTGCTTGCCTACGGCTCGTTCCCGCTCTTCGTCACCAGCTCCTGGCTGCACTACTTCGCCCACCTCCCCATCGCCTGGCTGCTGCTCGCCCGGGTGCTCCTGCGCGAGCGGCCGACCTACCGCCTCGGCGTGTCGGTGGCCCTGCTCACCTCAGTGGCACTCGGCACCTGGCCCTGCTGGGTGGCGCTCGGCAACGACTGGTACCCGGCGCTGGGCGCAGTGCTCGGCAGTCACGTGCTGACGGTGGTCGGCATGGTCCTCGTGCTCGTCGACGCGCATAAAGGCGAGGTCATCGAGGGCTCGTCAAGGGGGGTCGACACCCCGTCGGGATCCCGCTAGCCAGTCGGCCGGCTCGAAGGCGCGGGCCGGTGACATCGGAGGGCTCGTGGTCGGCATCCTCATCCTCGAAGATGGACGCACGTTCCGGGGAGAGGCGTTCGGCGCGTCGGCGACCCGGGTGGGCGAGGCGGTCTTCAACACGTCGCACACTGGCTACCAGGAAGTGCTGACGGACCCCAGCTACCGCGAGCAGGTCGTCACCATGACGGTGCCGCACGTCGGAAACTACGGGGTGAACGCAGAAGATCCGGAGTCGGCCGCGGTGCACGTCTCTGGCTTCATCGCCCGGCGCTTCGCCCGCCTGCCCAGCTCCTGGCGCGCTGAGGGCGGCCTGCACGGCTACCTCGAGCGCAACGGCGTGCCCGGCATCCACGGCATCGACACCCGCGCCCTGGTGCGCCACCTGCGCGACCGCGGCGCGATGAAGTGCGTCATCAGCACCGACGGCACCCCGGTCGAGGAGCTGCAGCGCGCGCTGGAGGACTGGCCGGGCATGGAGGGCAGGGCCCTCGCCACCGAGGTCAGCGTCGAGCACAGCGCGGTGGTCAGCGACCCCGAGCACCCCCGCGCCCGCTTTGCCCTCGTCGACGGCGGCTGCAAGCGCAACATCATCCGCCTGCTCACCGACGCCGGCTGCTACGTGCGCGTGCACCCCATCACCGACTCGGCCGAGCAGTGGATGGATGGCGTCGACGGCGTCTTCTTCAGCAACGGACCGGGCGACCCCGCCGCCCTGACCGGCGTGATCGACGAGGTGAAGAAGGTGGTCGGCAAGAAGCCGGCGGTCGGCATCTGCCTCGGCCACCAGCTGCTCGCCCTCGGGCTGGGCGCGTCGACCTACAAGCTCAAGTTCGGCCACCGGGGCGCCAACCACCCGGTCAAGGACATGCGCACCGGCCGGGTCGAGATCACGAGCCAGAACCACGGCTTCGCGGTCGACGAGGAGGCCCTGCTGGCGCTGGGCGCGACCGTCACCCACAAGAACCTCAACGACGGGACCGTCAGCGGCTTCGCCCACGCGGACCACCGGGTCTTCGCCGTGCAGTACCACCCCGAGTCGGCCCCAGGCCCGCACGACAGCCGGGGTCTCATCGAAGAGTTCATCGCCTTCACCGCCGGGAATGACGCATGAGC
Source organism: uncultured Pseudomonadota bacterium (assembly GCA_937891875.1). GTDB lineage: Bacteria > Myxococcota_A > UBA796 > UBA796 > REDI01. Next base: position 4,746 of record CALATR010000035.1, read on the forward strand.
ACCGAGAGCCTTCCCAAGGACATCGCCGACAGCCTGCGCCTGCCCGTCGGCAGCACCATCCTGGTGCTCGGCAGCGGGCCCATCATCATCGGCCAGGCCTGCGAGTTCGACTACTCCGGCACCCAGGCGTGCAAGGCGCTGAAGGAGCTCGGCTTCCGGGTCGTGCTCATCAACTCCAACCCGGCGACGATCATGACCGATGAGTCCGTCGCCGACGCCACCTACGTGGAGCCGCTCACCCTTGACTTCGCCAAGCAGGTGGTGGCGCGGGAGAAGCCGGCGGCGGTGCTGCCCACGGTCGGCGGACAGGTCGGCCTGAACCTGGCGATGGAGCTCGCCAAGGACGGCATCCTCGAGGAGCACGGGGTGCTGCTCATCGGCGCGGATCCCGACGCCATCGACCTCGCCGAGGACCGCGACCGGTTCAAGCAGGCCATGATCAAGGCGGGCATCGGTGTCGCCAAGTCGGGCATCGCCCACAGCCTCGGTGAGGCCGAGGCGCTCCTGGAGGAGATCGGGCTGCCGGCCATCATCCGCCCCAGCTTCACCCTGGGTGGCCTCGGCGGCGGCATCGCCTGGAACATCGAGGAGTTCCGCGACATCGTGCAGAACGGCCTGGACGCCTCGCCCACCACCCAGGTCCTGGTCGAGCAGAGCCTGCTCGGGTGGAAGGAGTACGAGTACGAGGTCATGCGCGACCTCGCGGACAACGTGATCGTCATCTGCACCATCGAGAACTTCGACCCGATGGGCATCCACACCGGCGACTCGATCACCGTCGCGCCGGCCCAGACCCTGTCCGACCGCGAGCACCAGGTCCTGCGCGACCACTGCAAGACCATCATGCGGGTCGTCGGCGTCGAGACCGGCGGGTCGAACGTGCAGTTTGCGGTCAACCCGAAGAACGGCGACATCATCGTCATCGAGATGAACCCGCGGGTCAGCCGCAGCTCCGCCCTGGCGTCCAAGGCGACCGGCTTCCCCATCGCCAAGATCGCCGCCCAGCTGGCGGTCGGCCTGACCCTGGACCAGATCGACAACGACATCACCCAGAAGACACCGGCCTGCTTCGAGCCCGCGCTCGACTACACGATCGTCAAGATCCCCCGGTGGAACTTCGAGAAGTTCCAGGCCGCCGACCGCACCCTGGGCACGTCCATGCGCGCGGTGGGCGAGGTCATGGGCATCGGCCGCACCTTCGACGAGGCGATGATGAAGGCCATCGCCAGCCTCGAGGGCGGCTGGGTCGACGTCACCGACTGGTCCGACCAGCAGCTGCGCGAGGCGCTGGCGACGGCGACCCCCGACCGCCTCGCGGTGGTCATCGAGACCCTCCGCCGCGGCTGGGAGACCGACGAGATCCACGATCTGACGGCCATCGATCCCTGGTTCCTGCACGAGCTCGAGGGCGTCATCGACCTCGAGAACCGGATGAAGGGCAAGCTCATCGGCACCGTCGAGCCGGGCCTGCTCCGCGACGCCAAGCGCGCCGGCCTCACCGACGCCCGCATCGCCGAGATCCTGGGCTGCCGCGAGCAGGCCGTCGCCGCCCGCCGCAAGGAGCTCGACCTCACCCCCGTCTACAAGCGCGTCGACACCTGCGCCGCCGAGTTCGAGAGCTTCACCCCGTACCTCTACAGCACCTACGAGGACGAGTGCGAGGCCGGCGAGTCCCCCAGCGACCGCGTGGTCATCCTGGGCAACGGCCCCAACCGCATCGGCCAGGGCCTCGAGTTCGACTACGCCTGCTGCCACGCCGCCTTCGCCGTGCGCGACGCCGGGCTCACCTCGGTCATGGTCAACTGCAACCCCGAGACTGTGTCCACCGACTACGACACCTCGGACAAGCTCTACTTCGAGCCCATCGACCGCGAGCACGTGCAGGCCGTCCTCGACCGTGAGCAGCCCCGCGGCGTCATCCTGCAGTTCGGCGGCCAGACCCCGCTCAAGCTGTCCCACCACATCTCGCCCGTGCTCGGCACCAGCCCCGACGCCATCGACCTGTGCGAGGACCGCGGCCGCTTCAACGCGTTCTGCGAGTCCCTCGGTGTGCGCCAGCCCCAGGGCACCACCGCCAGCAGCCTGACCGAGGCGGCGGCCGCCGCCGAGCGCATCGGCTTCCCCCTGCTGGTCCGCCCGTCCTACGTGCTCGGCGGCCGCGCCATGCACATCTGCTACGACCAGGCCGACTTCGACCGCGCCGCCCGCGAGGCCATGGTCGAGTCCGGCGCCAACGCCCTGCTGCTGGACCACTACCTCGACGGCGCCGTCGAGTACGACGTAGACGCCCTGTGCGACGGCACCGAGGTCTACATCGGCGGCATCATCGAGCACATCGAGGAAGCTGGCGTTCACAGCGGAGACTCGGCCGGCGTGCTGCCTCCGGTCCGCCTGTCCGAGCCCCTGCGCCGGGAGATGGAGGAGACGACGAAGAAGTTCGCCCTGGCACTCGGCGTGGTGGGCCTCGTCAACATCCAGTACGCCATCCTCGACGACAAGCTCTACGTCATCGAGGTCAACCCCCGCGCCTCGCGCACCGTGCCCTTCGTCAGCAAGGCCATCGGCGTGCCCCTGGCTCGGGTCGCGACCCAGCTGTGCCTGGGCATGACCCTGGCGGAGCTGCGCGAGCGCGGCGAGCTCACGAAGCGCGGCGACGGCATGTACTTCATCAAGGCGCCGGTCTTCCCCTGGCGCAAGTTCCCCGGCAGCGACGTCATCCTCGGGCCCGAGATGCGCTCGACCGGCGAGGTCATGGGCGTGGGCTGGGGCTTCGGCGAGGCCTACGCCAAGGCGCTCATCGCCGCGGGCCTCACCCTTCCGACCGAGGGCAGCGTCTTCCTCTCGCTCCGGGACGAGGACAAGGCCGCCGCCATCGGCATCGCCGGCAGCCTGGCCCACATGGGGTTCACCATCTACGCCACGACCGGAACCGCGAAGTTCCTCACCGAGCGCGGCATCGCCTGCGAGCGGGTGTTCAAGGTGGCCGAGGGCCGACCCGACATCGTCGACCACATCAAGAACGGCAAGGTCCAGCTGATGCTGAACACGCCGCGCGGCAAGAAGGCCAAGTACGACGAGCGCGCCATGCGTCTCGCCGGCCTGCGCTTCGGCGTGCCCTGCATCACCACGCTGGCCGCTGCCAAGGCCGTCGTGAGCGCGATTCGCAGCCTGCGCGCCGGCGAGCTCCGGGTGATCAAGCTGCAGGAGATCCAGTAGGGCAGGGGGTTCAGCCCCCGCACGCCTCGCTGGCGGTGAGCTTGAGCCGTTCCGACCCTACGACGGAGTAGGTGCGCAGGTCGTCCATGCGCTCGGGCACGCCGGCGTAGCCGAGCAGGATCTGGGTGACGTCCCGGTTGAACGCCAGCATCTCCGCGGACAGCTCGCCGGACAGGGCGGTGCACGCAGTGTAGTTGGCGACGACCTCCTCGGCGCTGACGTACGCGCCGTTGGCGAAGTTGCGGCCGTCCCAGATGCGGTTCGCGACCGCACTCACCGAGTTGCGCTGGTCGATGTAGAGGTGGGTCGCCTCGTGGGCGAAGGTGAACACCGCGCCGTCGGCGAAGTAGCGGAGCAGGTTCTCCCGCGCGTCGGCCGCCTGGTAGATCGGCTGGCTGCCCTGGGCGGGCACGTCTCCGAGCACGGTCTCGCGATCGATGGAGAAGAGTGCTGCGTTGGTGTAGCGCTGCTCGTCCCCCTCGGTGGTGGCCGGGCCGATGATCGAGACCGAGGCGCCGATGTCGAGGGGGGAGGGGTCCAGCGAGACCACGACCTGGTCGAAGCGGTTCTTCCAGGCGCAGCAGTCGAGTGGGTCTGCTGCCGGATAGTCCTCCATGTCCGCCAGGATCGCGAAGGAGGAGGTCTCGCTCCACGCCTTCCACGCCTGAGCCGTGAGCAGGGCGAGCTCGGTGTCCTCGCGGGAGTCCGACGGCACCGAGATCGTGATGCCCATGAACGCGTAGAGGCGCCGGTTGCCCTCGAACTCGGCCCGGTGCTTCAGCGCCTCGCTGCCCAGGACGGCGCTGAAGTCGGTGCCCGCAGGCAGGGCGCCCTCCGCGACCAGGGTGGTGTCGCCGAGGTCGGTCATGTCGGCGCAGACCGAGGGCACGGTGAGACCGAGGCCCGTCTGCTCGGTGCGGAGCTCCGCCTCGACGGCGCACAGCTCCGAGTCTGCGGCGGTGTCGGTGTCGGTGTCGGAGTCGGTCTCGGCGGTGTCTCCGGGGCCGGTACAGGCGACGAGGGAGCCGAGGACGAGGAGCAGGGAACCGGTGCGCACTTGGGCCTCCACGACGGTCGGGGGCGGGTATCGCGGTTGCGTCAGAAGTGCCTGGGCACGCGCCGCTTCGCCGCGTACGTCGGGGTCCAGCCCGGAGCCCGACCATGACCCCTGCCCGCGTGCACTCCGCCTCTCCCTTCGAGACCCGCTACGGCTTCTGCCGCGCCCTGCGCATCGGCGATCGGGTCGAGGTCGCCGGCACCGCCCCCATCGGCGACGACGGCAACACCTTCCCCGGCGACGCCCATGCCCAGGCCACCCGCTGCTTCGCCATCGCCCTGCGCGCCCTGGCCGAGCTGGGTGCGGGTCCCGAGCACGTCGTCCGCACCCGCATGTACATCGTCGATCCCGCCGACGCCGACCTCGTCGGGCGGGCCCACGGCGAGGCGTTCGGGGCCCACCCGCCGGTCGCGACCATGGTCGTGGTGAAGGCGCTGCTCGACCCGGCGTGGTTGGTGGAGATCGAGGTGGAAGCTCGGGTCTGAGCGATGCCTTGACGCGGGCGCCCGCACGGACACTCGGGCCCCCCCCGATCATGGGGCCCGCCTCGCCCCACCCCCCGCCGCTACCATGCGGTGGTGCTCCGCCTGCTCCCACTCCTGACCCTCCTCCTCGCCGCTCCCGCGACGGCGGCAGAGCCGATGTGGCGCTGGCTGACACCGGACCAGGGGCTCGACGTGGTCGAGGTGACCGACCTGGTCCAGTCGGACGATGGCTTCGTGTGGCTCGCGAACCACACCGGGGTGTTCCGCTGGGACGGATCGGACGTGGAGCGGGTGGACGGCGAGCTCATCGAGGACGCGGTGAAGCAGCTGGTGAGCACGCCGACGGGCGAGCTGTACGCGCGGGACATCCGCGGAGGGCTGTGGCGGGTGGACGGCGAGCGGACCGAGCGGCTCGAAGCGCCGGTGGAAGGGGGGTTCCCGGACATCTCCCTCGGCGAGGACGGGGCCCTGCTCGCCACCTGTGGGGGTGGTCTGTGGCGGCGAGCGAGCGAGGCGTGGCGGGCGGTCGAGGTCCCCGACGAGGTCGGTGACGTGGTGATCGCGCGGCGTGGGCGCCCGGGGGAGCTGCTGCTCCGGGGCGCGAACGGGTGGTTCCGGGTCGCGGGGGACGAGGCCGTGCGGTTGCTGCCTCCGGTCATGGGGCCGAACGAGGCGCAGGTCGACGCGCGCGGTCGCATCTGGATGCAGCACTACAACCAGGTCGCCGTGGTCGAGC
>CALATR010000036.1 GCA_937891875.1 uncultured Pseudomonadota bacterium
CCGGCCAGCGCGTTCAGCACGTCGGGGGCGGGGCTGTTCGAGGCCCCGTTCGACCTCGGGCTGGCCGGCGTGCCCGACATGGACGTGCTGGTCACCGCCCTCGCCGACGTGGACGGCGACTTCTACCCGCTGCCGCCCTACAGTGCCGTGACCGGCGGGGCGACCTGCGGGGACATCAGCGGCGCCCACGTCACCGACCTGCAGACCGGCCAGCTGGCCCCGGTGTCGGTCTCCCAGAACACCCGGGTCGACGGCCTGTCCGTACTGGTCGCGCGCGAGGCGACCATCGAGCGCCCGGCCTTCGTCTTCCAGGGGGGAAGCCCGACTCTCACCAAGTCGGATCTCCTGGTGGGGGAGACCCTGACCTTCCGCCTGGCGGCGACCGGGATCGCGTCGGGCCGGGTGGTCGAGGACGACGACGGCAATGAGTCCGTCGAGCCCATGCTGGTGCTGGACGGCCCCTTCGACGGCAGCGATCCGTGCGGCACGAGCTTCTGGGTCACGGTCTACGATCGCGACCTCGACGGGCAGCCCGACCCCCACCCCGACCTGGGTGCGGCGGCGATGGACGCGTGGCCGCGGGTCATCCTGCAGTACCAGGGCACCCTGAACGAAGACGGTACCATCGCCGCCCCCGACCCCAGCGAGGGGCAGTGGGTGGCGCAGGCGGCGCACTTCCCCGCGCCGGTCTGGATGGGGGACGTGCCCCTCAACCAGCCGACCCCCCTCAACGAGCTCGAGCTGGTCTGGGTCCCCGCCGCCCGTCACATCCTGCCCGACGGCACCGAGGAGGTGGTCGCGCCGGACTTCAGCGGTCCCGACGGGGTGGCGGATCTGGAGCGCATCCCGGCCGGGGTGTGGTCGGTGACGCTCATCAACGTGGCCGGTCAGACCTGGACCGTGCCCAACGCGCTGTGGACCCTGCCGTCGGTCAGCGAGTCCTTCGACCCGAACAGCCAGCGCGGGGCGTTGATCCTCGAATAGTCAGCGCTGGACGTCCGTGCCCCAGGTGCGGTGGCAGCCCGGCGCGCCGTCGAAGCGGATGGCGTCCGTGGCCAGGGTGATCCGGCCCTCGCCGTCGAGCTCGAGCACCGGGTAGGCCTCGATCCACTCGCCGTCCCCGTCGCCCGCGATCGCGCCACCGGTGAAGCGCACGCTCCCGTCGGCGAGGGGCTCGACGGCGCCGAAGGCACGCTGCAGACCGCCCGCGTTGGACGCCTTGGCGAAGGTGAGGATCGACTCCGGCGTCGCGGAGCCGACCGAGCCCTTCCAGCGCTCCATCAGGGTCACCCGGGGCTCCCCGAGCAGGGCGACCCGGGCGTCGGGCGCGATGCGGGCGCCGTCGACGGTCTCGGCGTCCAGCGCCCGCAGGACCGTGAGCAGCGGGGCGACCTCCGCAGGTGTGTCGTCGGGACCGACCAGGGTCAGCTCGGACAGCACGGTGTCGAGGTCCTTGCCCGGGCTGTAGGTCTCGCGGATGGTGAGCTTGACCTGCTGCACCGGACGGGCCGGGCCGAGGAACAGCAGCCGGGGCAGGAGGTTGTTGTCATCCTCCTCGAGGCGGCAGTCGTCGATCCCCGTGGCGTCGGTGAGGTGAGGTTCCTCCTCCAGGCCGGCGTCGGTGGTGCTGAAGGCCATGCCCAGGACGGGAGCGTCGAAGGTCTCGTCGCCGACCTGCACGCCGAGGACCTTGGGCGTGGCGTTCTTGATCAGCTGGGGCAGGGACGCGACGTAGCCGGGGCGGAGCAGCAGGGCGTCGACCATGCGCGGCTCGGCGAGCCACAGCTCGATCCACTCGCCCTGGCCGACACCGGAGGCGCCCTCGACCCAGGTGGTCTTGGGGTCGCCGTCCACAAGGTGGGCGGGCACGTACAGGTCGTTCTTGCTGGAGAGGGTCGAAGAAGCGCGTACGAAGCGGCCTCCGCCGAGGTCGGTCCACCCGTCGCCCGGGGGCTTGGCGGCCTTCGCCGGGGCGGACTCCGGGGTGGCTGCCGCAGGCGCGGCAGGCGTCGGGGTCGTGGGCGAAGGTGCGGTCGAGGGCGCGGACGGCTCGAGCAGGCTGCAGCCACCGGCGAGCACGGTCAGCGCGAGGACGAAGAGGGGGCGCATGGGGACCTCCGGGACGGAGCGCACCCTAGCGCGGGTTCATTGGGATAGGGGATCGCGGGTACGGAAGGGAGACATCATGCGGTTCACGTCGAGCGCGGTCCTGCTCGCGTCCATCCTGGCCAGCCTCGCCGCCTGCACGGGCAACGAGGGCCCGGCCGAGGTCGTGAGCATGAAGGAGACCTTCGGCGAGTGCGCCGGCTGGTGCACGACCGTGCTCGGCTTCGACGGCACCGCCGCCGTGGACGGGCAGGTGGAGCACGTCGATGGCGGCGTGCACGAGAACGACGTGCTGCTCACCGCCTCCGGCCTGGCCAAGCTCGCCGAGGCCGAGGAGGCCCTGCGCGGCGAGCTCCAGGACCACACCTACGGCTGTCCAGACTGCGCCGATGGCGGCGCTCGCACCGTGGTCGTCGACAACGACGCCGGCCAGGTGGTGCTGACCTGGGAGCCCCGGTTCAGCGATCTGCCGGCGGGCCTGGTCGCCCTGGACGACCTGGGTGACGGGCTCTTCCAGGCCGTGCGCGCCTGCGCCGAGGACGACCTGGTCGAGCTGCCCGAGGGGTGTACGGGCGCGCCGCGCTAGCGGACCGCCGGGCCGCGAAGCGAGACCGGAGGTCTGCTAGAACGCCGAGATCGTCCCACGGAGTGGGGCGACCGAAGGGGCCGTAGC
>CALATR010000037.1 GCA_937891875.1 uncultured Pseudomonadota bacterium
GTCGAGCGCGCCACCAACGGGTAGAGCGTGCCGGTCAGGTAGAAGTTGGCGTTGTCGACCAGGGCGCGGCGGCCGGGATCGGACGGGTAGAGGTGGTCGAGGCCGTGCTTGTTGGCCAGGTACATCATCACGGCGCAGCTCTCCCACATGGCGCCGCGGGGGTGGTCACCGTCCTCGATGGCGGGGGTGAGGTGGCTCGGCACCTTGGCCATGAACTCCGGCGAGCGGGTCTGGCCCCAGGCGTTGGACTCCTCGAAGTCCAGCCCGGAAGCTCGCATGAAGACGCGGGCGGTCAGGTTGTTCACGCTCGGGGGGAGCATGTGCAGGTGGATGCTCATGGCGCACTCCTGGGGTCGGGGGTGGTCTGGGTCAGGTCAGGGTCTCGCCGGCGGTGCCGACCTTGGCGGCGCCGGTGTGGAACTGCACGTCGGGGCCGGGGGGCACGTCGGCGGTGACGCCCGCGGCGCGCTTGGCGGCGGTCCAGCGGTCCAGCTTCTCCCGGGCGCCGTTGCGCTCGGGGTCGGTCTCTTCGTCGTGGTTGTCCTGCTTGCAGGTCAGCTCGACGACGTAGCCGTTGGGGTCGCGGAAGTAGATGGAGTGGATCCAGTCGTGATCGGCGACGCCGCGCACCTCGAGCCCGGCCGCCTCGCCGCGGGCCTTCATGGCCAGCATGTGCTCCTCGCTGACCTCCAGCGCGATGTGCAGGTCGAAGTCGTGCTGGTCCTTGAACTCGAAGGGCCGCTCCGGCGCCTCGAAGAAGGCGAGGTAGCTGCCGTCGTCGAGCTCGTAGAAGGTGTGCAGGTACTGGGTGCGGTTGCCGGTCTTGGTGACGCCGATCTCCAGGGAGGTCGCCAGGCGCAGGCCGAGGAAATCCTCGTAGAAACGCCGAGTCTCCTCGGAGTCGCGGACCCGGAACGCGGTGTGGTGCAGGCCGCGGATCCCGCTGTGGGCGGTGCTCATGGCTCCTCCTCGTCAGGCGCGTAGGGCACGGCGTCGGACGCGCCCTGCCACAGGGCGTGCAGGGCGGGGCGACGCTGTTCTTCGTGGATGTGGGCGATGAGGCCCCCGGCGCGGCTGACGAGCGCGAAGCCGCGCATGATCTCGCTGGGAATCCCGCAGTCGGCGAGGGTCGCGGCGATGGCGCCGGTGGCGTTGGGGGGCAGGGGACGCTTGCGGGGCGCGTTGAGCGCCAGATCGAGGGCGTCCAGCGCGCGCCAGTGGGGGCCGTAGCGGCCGTGCTCCCGGGCCAGCTCGCGCAGGCGCTCGGTGCGGGGATCGACCGGGGTGTGCTCGGGATGGCCGAAGCCGGGCAGGCGGCGTCCCTCGGCGCGGTGGGTGCGGAGGATCTCGCTGGCCGCTGCAGAGACGTCGTCGGCGGACGCGATCCGGTCGAGGACCTCGGCGCAGCCCTCGACCGTGCCCACGAACAGGCTGCCGACCGAGAGCAGCCCGGCGGCGACCGCACCCTGCATGGCCTCGGGCGCCGAGGTGTACGTCAGGCGCGCGCTGATCGCGGTGGGGGTGAGGCCGTGCTCCATGAGCGTGACCAGGCACGCATCGACCAGCGCGGTCTCGGCGGCGTCGGGCATGCGGCCGGTGACCAGGAAGGTCAGGACGCCGGCGAAGGACACCTGGCCCATCAGCTCGCCGGGCAGGCTCTTGCCGCGCAGGCGGACGTCATCGGCGGACGAGCTGCACAGGGCGGTGGTCGGGTGGTCGCTCACATCTCCTCCAGGCGCGCCTCGAGGGCGCTCCGGACGATCTTGCCCGACGCGCTCCGGGGGAACGCGTCCTCGGCGATGAAGTGCACGGCGCGGGGCTTCTTGTACGAGGCGAGCTGGTCGCGACACAGCTGCACCACCGCGTCCTCGGTCAGCGAGGCATCGGTCCGCGCGACGAAGGCGACCGGCACCTCGCCCCAGGTGGGATCCGGATGGCGCACCACGGCCGCCTCCTTGACCCTCGGATCGGCCAGCAGCACCCGCTCGAGCTCCGCCGGGTAGATGTTTTCCCCGCCGGACTTGATCAGGTACTTCCTGCGATCCACGAAGGTCAACGTGCCGTCGGGGTTGCGGGAGAACACGTCGCCCATGTGGAACCAGCCATGGGCGAAGGCAGCGGCGGTGGCGTCGGGATCGCGCCAGTAGCCGGAGAAGAGGGTGGGTCCGCGCATCCACAGCTCGCCGGGTTGGCCGTCGGGCGCGTCCTGGCCGTCGTGATCGACCAGGCGGACCTCGCAGAACGCGCTCTGGGTCTTCGCCAGCGACTCGGGGGGCTCACCGACCGCGAGCAGGCCGGCGCTGGCGGGCGGGTTGCCGGTCTCGGTGGCGCCGAACGTGTTGACGTAGGGCGCGTCGAGCAGGCGGGTGATCCGGGCGAGGTCGTGGGCGGGCACGAGGTCGGCCATGACCCCGCAGCAGCGGATGCTCCGGGAGGTGATCCCCTCTGCTTCGAGGCGATCGGCGAGGCGGCCGACCATGCCCGGCATGAGCAGCAGCCAGCCCAGATCGGTTTCGCGGATGTGGGCGACCAGCGCGTCCTCGTCGTAGCCATCGACCACGTGGACCGCGCCGCCGGTCATCAGCGTGCCCAGGGAGTACTCGGCCCCGCCCATGTGGTAGAGCGGGCTCCAGGCGACGAACGCGTCGGTGGGAGCGATGCCCAGCTCCGCCCGGGTCACCAGGTTGCGCGCGATGGCGGCGCGGTGGCTGATCACCGCCGCCTTGGGCAGGCCGGTCGTGCCGCTCGTGTACATGATGAAGGCGAGGTCGCCGCCGCTCGCCGGGCTGGGCGCCACGGGCGCCGCGGCGCCCTGA
>CALATR010000038.1 GCA_937891875.1 uncultured Pseudomonadota bacterium
CGAGCCGACGATGCTCTGGATCCCGAACCGCGCCGACGACTCGATGACCATCGTCTTCGACGCGGGCCTGCCGACCCAGAGCTCCGAGAACCGGGTCGACCCCTACGCGCTGCACTTCATGGAGGAGGTCAGTTCGATCGACTTCGGTCAGTCCGGCACCTTCGGCACCTGCCAGGAGAGCCGCAACACCTACAACGGCCAGGCCGCGCCCAACGACTTCACCGGCCCGACCCTGTGGCCCAGCAACCTGGACGTCTTCGCCGAGTCCAATCCGGCCGCGGTCGAGTACCTGACCCAGCTGTTCGGCTTCCCGACGGACCTGGGCAGCCACCTGGACATGCAGCACGAGACCCCGCTGTGCACCGGCATCGCGTGGGAGCGTGACAACGTCTACTGGACCTTCGACGGCCTGAACGAGACCATCGACCGGGTCGACTTCCAGGAGGACCACGGCCCCGGCTACGACGACCACTCCGACGGCATCACCGCCGAGTACGGCGACACCGGCATCGGCTACCTCGAGGGCGTGCCCAACCACATGGTCTTTGACGCTGCCACCTCGCTGCTCTACGTCGCCGATCCCGCCAACAGCCGCATCGTTGCCCTGGACACCACCACGGGCACCCGCGGCCAGGATCTGCCGGTCACCGAGCCGGGCACCCAGCACTACACGGTCGAGGGCGCCGAGTCCTTCGAGCTCATCGGTGCCGACGCCGGCATGGACCAGCCCTCGGGCCTGGCGATGGTCGACGGTGTGCTCTTCGTCACCGATCACGGCACCGGCGTCATCCATGCGTTCGACGTCGTCACTGGCGAGGAGATCGACCGCCTGACCACCAACCGCGGCGGCGGGACCATCACTGGAATCGTGGCCCCGAACATGGACGAGCTGTGGCTCGTCGACAGCGGCGCGGACGAGGTCCTGCGCATCCGCCCGCACGACGTCGAGTGAGCCGCCTGCTCCTCGCCCTGGTCCTGCTCTCCGGCGCGTGCGCCGATGGCGAGGATCCTGCGGAGAGCCCGTGCACGACCGAGGATCGCGGGGACGCTCTCTCCGTTGGGGATCGCTTCGGCGACTTCGAGCTGACCGCGCTGGACCCCGCGCCGCCTGCGGTCGGGCTCAACCAGTGGACCCTCGCCGCGGGGCAGAGCCTCGACGGGTGCACCGTCACCGCCGAGACCTTCATGCCCGACCACGGCCATGGCTCGAACATCGGGGCGGTCGAGGCAGCCGGGGAGTCCGTCGAGATCACCGACCTCGACATCATCATGGGCGGCTACTGGGAAGTGACCGTCACCGCGGCGTGCGGCGAGGACGACCTCGAGGCTGTCGTGCAGCTCTGCGTCGACGCGTAGGCTAGCGGACGCAGCCCGCGGGTCCGCTCCACGACAGCACCGTAGAACCCAGGTCGAACGTCGGCATCTCGGCGCGGAGGTCGGCGTCGAGCCGCCCGGCGTCGATGTGGTGGTCGAGCACGTCCAGGCCGACCGGCCGCAGGCGCACCCGGACGTCGACCTGGTCGAGCACGGCTCCGGCGACGTTCCAGCGGGTTGTGCGGGCGTGGGGCACGAGGGGATCGGGCGCGCCGACCAGCGCGCGCTCCTCCAGGTCGACCGCGTCGAAGATGCTGTGGCTGACCGAGCCGTCCCGGGTGGTCGCGACGTCGTGCAGGGCGACCAGGTCCGGGTCCACCAGCGCGTCCAGGCGCTCGCCGTCGGCGATGACACCGCTGTCGTAGACGACCTCGCCTCCGCGGCGACCGCGCACCTCGACCCACATGCGGCGGTCGTGGCTGGCCCCGCTGGGCACGTCGTGGCCCGCGGCGACGTTCTCGAGCGTCAGGCTGATCTCGGTCGCGCCGGCGGCGGGGCTGACGCAGAGCTCGGCGGTCAGGGTGCGGTCGAGCAGGTCCTGGATGGCGGCCCGCTGGGCGTCACGCTCGGGCCAGTCGACCAGCGCGACGTCGACGCCGGGCATCGCGTGGTCGTGTACCACCCGCTCGGGGCCGCCGGGCGCGACCACACCGGGCCGGCCGGGCAGGTGGCAGTGGGCGCAGCTCTGCCTGGCGGCGCCGTCGGTGGCGAAGATGGTGGCGTCCCACTCGGCGTAGGTGCGCTCGAGGTGCAGCCCGTCGGGCAGCCTCACGTCGTGGCACGCTCCGCACGCGTCGCTGGACTCGGTGGCGTTGCGGTCCAGCAGCGGGCTGTACGCCGATCGGTGCTGAACCGAGCGCATGGGATCGGCGATGCCCCCGCGCATGACGCCGTCATGGGCCCAGCTGACCTCCCCGTTCGCGTCGCCCTCCACCCCGTCGAGCTGGTGGCAGAAGGCGCAGGTGACCCCGCGCAGGCTCGGGTCGACCTCGTCCAGGTCGGTGCCGTCGGTGGTCTCGCCCAAGCGCAGGGCGACCGGCGCGTGGCAGGACACACAGAAGTCGGGCTCCACCTGGCCGCTCTGCACGGCCGCCGCGTTCATGGCGACAAAGAGCGGATCGTCTGCGGCGTGGGCGTGCATGCTGCCCCGCCACGACTGCACGTGCGCAGGGTGGCAGCTCACGCAAGCCTCGGGATCGAGCTGCGCTTCTGGCGAGGGGCGGCCGCAGGAGGTCAGGGCGAGGAGCGCGAGGACCGCACCCCTCACCGGCGCCTCCGCCACACGAGCAGCAGGGGGAGCAGGGCGACCCACGCCGGGGCGCTCGACGTCGCACACCCGCAGCCCTCCGACCCGTCGAGGTCGGTGTCGTCGGTGGTGTCGGTCTCCTCGGTCGGGCCCTTGGGCTGGGCGAGGAGCACCTGCTCCCACAGGGGCTCGCAGATGTCGTGCTGCTCGGTGCCGGGGTCGCAGGCGAGCGGGCCGACCAGGTCGGAGCCCTGCACCCCGATGGTGGCGGTGCCGTCCGCGGTCAGCTGGTAGGTCAGGCCTCCGGTGAACGCGGCGGAGGTGGCCAGGGTGGCGTCGGCGGAGAACGCGGACAGGCCGATGGCCGGGGGCGCCTCGACGGGCTCGAAGTCCACGCCATCGGTGCTGTGCCAGGCGCCGCGGGGCCCCTCGAGCATCCACACCGAGCCGTCCGTGGCGATCGCCCCGTCGAGCAGGGTGCCGTCGGCGACGAGGACCGTCGTCGTGCTCGCGCCGCGGTCGTCGGAGTGGAGCAGCACGTGTCCGGTCAGCACGTTGACCGCGAGCCACACCTCGTCGCCGCGGGCGATGACCGGGCGCACCGCCAGGGTGGTCTGGGAGCCGGCGAGGTCGGACAGGTCCAGCGGAAGGTCGGTCCAGGTGGCGCCGGCGTCGGTGCTGACGTGCAGCTCGGCCTGGCTCGGGGACTCGGGCACGAAGCTGGCCGCGTAGACGGTCTGCCCGCTGGCGAGCACCCGGAGCACGAGGCGACCCTCGTCGAGCGGGTGCACGTCGGAGAAGGTCAGCCCGCCGTCGGTCGAGCGGAAGATGCCGCCAGAGCGACCCTCCCGCTGCTCCGCGGTCGTCGCGATCGCCGTGTCCTCGTCGATGAAGAGCACGTCGCTGACGGCCTGATCGTCGAGGCCAGTCACGGGGTCCCAGCTGCAGCCCGCCTCGCTGCGGTAGACTGGCTGCGCCTCCTCGCGGGCCTGGGTCACGTCGGGCACCACCGCGAGCCACGTCCCGGTCGGGCTCGTGCTGTACCGGGGGGTGATGATCGCGTCCGAGGTCGTGATGGCCTCGTGGCAGACCCAGTGCCAGCCGTCGGACTCCTCCAGCAGCAGGCCGAAGCCGGTCTCGATGGCGTCCTCACGCTCGAGATCGACCGCGGTGAAGTCCGCCCCGGCGTGGCCGTGGGCGAGGGGAGCGAGCAGCAGGAGGAGGGCGTTCATGGGACGAGGCTAACGGGGTGCAGGGCTCGGGTCCGGGGCGTCGCGCAGGCCGGTGATGGCGCGCACCAGCGCGTGGGCGGCGCGGTCGACGGCGGCCTCGCTCGTGCCGCGGCCCAGGGTCAGGCGCAGGGTGCCCAGCGCGTCGTGCTCGGGCACGCCCATGGCGGTGATGACCGCGGAGGCGGTCCAGTCCCCCTCGTGGCACGCCGATCCCGTGGACGCGGCGATCTCCGGGCAGGCGTCGAGGATCGCCGCGCCGAGCTGGCCGGGGACGCGGAGCGAGAGGGTGTTCGGCAGGACGTCCGCACCCGCTCCGTGCCGGACGAGGTCGGGCAGGTCTGCGTGGAGCAGGCCCCACAGGCGATCCCGCAGGGCGCCGACCCGGGCAGCCTCGGCGTCGAGATCGGCGGCAGCGCGGGCACAGGCGACGCCCAGGCCCACCAGGTAGGGCACGTTCTCGGTGCCCGGTCGCAGCCCCCGCTCGTGGCCCGCGCCGAACAGGATCGGCTGAAGGGGGGTGCTGGTGCGGACGTACAGCGCGCCGACCCCCTTGGGCGCGTACAGCTTGTGGCCGGCGATGGTGAGCAGGTCCACACCCAGATCCTCGACGTTCACCCGTACCTTTCCGAGGGACTGCGCCGCGTCCGTGTGCACGTGGGCCCCCACGGCGTGGGCCTGCGCGGCCAGCTCGGCGATGGGCTGCAGCACGCCGGTCTCGTTGTTGGCGTGCATGACGGTCAGCAGGGCGGTGCGCGCGGAGAACTCCCCGTCCGGCACGACCACGCCGCGGACGTCCACCGGCAGGCGGGTGACCCGGGCGCCGGCCGCCTCCAGCACGGCGAGGGGTCGGGCGGTCGCCGGGTGCTCGACCACCGACGTGACGAGGTGGTCTCGCGCGGGATCGCGAGGTCGCAGGCCACGGATCGCCAGGTTGCTGGCCTCGGTGCCCCCCGAGGTGAAGACGATCTCGTCCGCACGGGCGCCGATCAGGGCCGCCACCTGCTCCCGCGCCGTGGCGACCGCGCTCGCCGCGCGCCTGCCGTAGGCGTGTCCGCTGGACGGGTTGCCGAAGCCGTCGCGCAGCCAGGGCAGCATGGCGTCGACGACCTCGGGAAGGACCGGGGTCGTGGCGTTGTGGTCGAGGTAGACGGGCGCGTCCATCGGGCTCCCCGGGGTGCAGCCCTCCGCCTAACCCCCGCCGAGCGGCTGCCCGCCCGGGCGCTGTGGGGTACACCGCTGCCGCGGAGGACCCCATGAACGTGCTCGTCGTCAACGCTGGCAGCTCCAGCCTCAAGCTCGATGTGCTGGACCCCGACACCGGCGCCCGGGTGCAGCACCTCCGGGTCGAGCGGGTGGGCACGCCCGGCGCCTTCGTGCGCCACAACGGTGACGAGCCCAGGCCCATCGAGGCGCTGGACCACGGCCAGGCCCTGGCGGCGGTGCTGCCGGGCATCCTGGAGCGCGCCGGCGAGCTGGGTGCCGTCGGCCACCGGGTCGTTCACGGCGGCGAGAGCTTCGATGCCCCCACCCGGATCACCGACGAGGTCGTCGACACCATCGAGAGCCTGTCCGAGCTCGCCCCGCTGCACAACCCGGCCAACGCCGCCGGCATCCGCGCCGCCCGCGAGCTGCTGCCCGACCACCTGCACGTCGCGGTCTTCGACACGGCCTTCCACAGCACGCTCCCGCGCCGGGCTCAGGCCTACGCCATCGACCAGGACGTCGCCGTGCGCGAGGGCATCCGCCGCTACGGCTTCCACGGCCCCAGCCACGAGTGGGTCGCCCACCGGGCTGCGGAGTGGCTCGGAGCCGATCTGCGGGATCTCCGGCTGATCACCTGCCATCTCGGCAATGGTGCCAGCCTGTGCGCGGTCGAGTACGGACGCTCGGTCGAGACGTCGATGGGCATGACCCCGCTCGAGGGCCTGGTCATGGGCACCCGCTCCGGCGACATCGACCCAGGCGCGATCCTCCACCTGCTCCGCCGCGGCTGGGACGTGGAGGAGCTCGACCACCTGCTCAACCAGGAGAGCGGGCTGGCCGGCCTGTCCGAGCGCGGCCACGACCTGCGCGACATCGAGGCCGCTGCCGCCGAGGGCGACGAGGCCTGCCGCCTGGCCATGCACGTCTACGCTCACCGGGTCCGCCGCTACGTGGGCGCGTACGCCGCGGTCATGGGCGGGGTCGACGGCATCGTCTTCACCGCGGGCATCGGAGAGAACAGCGCGCTGATGCGCCACCGCATCGCCCAGCGCCTCGAGTTCCTCGGCGCCCACCTGTCCGAAGACAAGAACCGAGACGCGCGGGTCAGCGATGATCGGCCGGTCGCCGCGATCCACGCCGATCGCAGCCGGGTGCCGCTGCTGGTCGTGCGCACGGACGAGGCCCGCACCATCGCCGCCGCCACCGCGGCGCTGGCCCGGGAGGCCGACCGGGTCGCGCCGCTCACCATCCCGGTCGCGGTCAGCGCGCGGCACGTGCACCTCACCGAGGAGGCCGTCGCCGCGCTCTTTGGCGAGGGCCACACGCTCACGCCCATCAAGCCCCTCTCCCAGCCCGGGCAGTTCGCTTGTGAGGAGAAGGTCGATCTCATCGGCCCCAAGCGCACCATCGAGGGGGTGCGCATCCTCGGGCCCACCCGCCCCGCCTGCCAGGTGGAGATCTCGCGTACCGACGAGTTCTTCCTCGGGGTCGACGCGCCGGTCCGCGACTCGGGTGATGTCGCCAACAGCCCGGGCATCGTGCTGGTCGGACCCAAGGGCAGGCTGGAGCTGACCGAGGGCCTGATCTGCGCCCGCCGCCACATCCACATGACCCCCGCCGACGCCGAGCGCTTCGGGGTCCGGGACCGGGACGTGGTGGAGGTGGCCATCAACAGTCCCGGCCGCGACCTCATCTTCGGCGACGTGCTGGTCCGGGTGAAGGCCAGCTACGCCCTGGAGATGCACATCGACACCGACGAGGCGAACGCCGCCGAGGTGCGCGGTCGGGTCGAGGGTGCCCTGGTCGAGTCCGGCAGCACCGCGACCATCCGCCGGCGCGCCACCCGCTTCGGCTGAGCGCGTCGCAGCGGCCGATCGCCCGGCCGGTAGCGCCGGATCCAGGCGTTGGGGCAGGGGAGCGGCTACACCGTGGGGGTCACCTTCAGGGGGCCTCACCGTGATCCTCGCCCTGCTGCTCGCCGTGCCCGCGCTCGCCGGCCCGCCGGACCATACGGTCAACCAGGCCTTTCGCGAGTACAACGCGGCCGCGGTGTTCGAGCTGCCCCTGCTCGACCAGGACCAGATCGAAGACCTCGAGGCGGGTGAGGTGGTGCGCATCGTCGAGCGCGACGGGGATCGCAGCAAGCCTGCCCGAGCCCTGGCGTTCAAGCTCTCTTCCCACCCGATGCAGTCCCTGTGGGTCGCGTCCCTCGACCCCCACCTGACCGTCGATCCCGACCTCACCGAGCGGCGCCTCTCCCGCACCGGGGAGCGCGAGCTCTGGTATGGCTACTACGAGCTGCCTTATCCCTTCTCCGACCGCCACTGGCTGGTGGAGTCGTGGAACAACCGCGCCCTCGCCGAGGCCACGTCCGGCCGCGCGTGGGAGCACGCCTGGGTCCTCGCGAACGGCCGCATGGACGAGGCCCGGACCTTCGTCGCGTCCGGCGCCATCCCCGGGGTGGATACCGAGGCCATGGACAAGGCGATCCTGACGCCACACAATCACGGCGCCTGGCTCGTCATCCGCTTGCCCGATGGCCGCAGCGTGCTCGGGTACCACGCCACCAGCACCGTGGGCGGCTCGGTGCCGGACTGGGTGGTGTTGCAGTTGCTGCACGGTCGCCTGCAAGCGCTCCTGGAGCGCGTCGATGCCCGGTGTCCGACCACGGTCATCGAGCACTACACCCGTGCGCATCCAGACCTCGAGAGCGGCGATGGCACGCCGCTTCGCTGGCGACCTGCGCAGGATCAATGAACGCTCGTTCGGCAGGGATCAGCCTGCACCCGGCAAGAGCGGGTACCCGCGCGCGGCGGCTTTACAAGCTCGGTGGTGGGTTGCAGCCTTGCAACCTGCCTGCTTGGACAGTGATTTGCACGAGATCGACCCTATCGGGGCCCGCATCGGGGCTCTCCGCCAGCTGCGCTACACCGATCCGGCCGCGGCCATGCCCCAGCTGGAGGTGCTCGTCGCCGAGGTGCGCGCTGGTGACCAGGCGGATCTCCTGGCCCAGGCCTGCGTGGAGCTCGGCATCTGCGCCCTGCATGCGGGGGAGCGCCTGCGGGCGAAGGACCTGCTGATCGAAGGCATGGACGCGGCCGAGCGGGCGGAGAACCTGCGCGCCTGGCTGACCGCCGCCAACGCGCTGTCCTGGATGCACCCCCAGGCGGGCGAGCCGGTGTCGGCGGTGGTCGTGCTGATGCGGGCCGTGGAGCGGGCCCAGGTGGACGGCAGCCCGCGGCAGGTCGCCGTCGCCGCCAGCAACCTGGGGGCGTGCCTGCTGAACCAG
>CALATR010000039.1 GCA_937891875.1 uncultured Pseudomonadota bacterium
CGTGTTCTACCTGGTCATCCGCCGGCGCAACTACTTCCGCTACGCCGACATCATCAGCTATGGCTTCCCCTTCGGCTGGTTCCTCGGGCGGGTCGGCTGCGGCGTCGTGCACGACCACATCGGCGTCGAGACCACCCTGCCATGGGGCATGGACTTCGACCACGGCATCCGCAACTTCACCTGGGTGCAGGGCGACCCCTTCGTGCTCCGCGACCCGGCCTACGCGGCCTTCTCGGAGGGGGTCCGCTGGGAGCTGGGCCTGACCGAGGCCTTCCTGATGATCCCGATCATGGTCCTGTTCCTGTGGCTCGGCCGCAAGGACCGGGTGCCCGGGTTCTTCACCCTGCTGTTCTTCGCCTTGTACGCCCCGATCCGCTTCGGTCTCGACTTCCTGCGGGTCCAGGACGCGACCTACTTCGGCCTCACCCCCGCCCAGTACGGCCTGGCGGTGATCTTCGTCGCGTGTGTCGTGATCCTGGCGTGGCTCCCCTACAAGTCGTTCAAGCCCTGGGCGCTCGATGGGCAGCCCCACCAGCGCGAGCGCGCCCTCGGCCTCGCGCTCCCGGGAGGTCAGTCCGTCGACGCCGGCCCCGGCGAGGACGACGACGTCTCCCGGGACGGGGGCTCCGACCCTGCTGCCGACGAGGACGGCTCGGACGGGGACACCGGTGATTCGACCGAGCCCTCCGAGGACGCACCCGACGACGAGCCCGCCACCTCCTGAGGTGCCGGTCGCGACCTACGCGGTCGTGCGCAGCGCGCCCGGGTCGCCGTCGAGGGGATCGGCGGTCGCTCGCAGCAGGGCGGCGCGCAGCTCCTCCATGCGGATCGGCTTGCTGACGTGATCGTCCATGCCGGCCGCGAGCGCGTCCAGCCGGTGCTGGGGCAGGGCGTTTGCCGACAGGGCGATGATCGGGACCCGGCCCCGATCGCCCGCGAGCTTCCGGATGGCCCGGGTGGCAGCGAGCCCGTCCAGCTCGGGCATCTGCATGTCCATGAGCACCACATCGAAGGCGTGGTCACGGACCTTGTCGGCGGCGTCCCGCCCATCCACTGCGACCTCGACCTGGTGACCGTCCCGCTGGAGCAGGCTCCGCGCGACCATGCGGTTCACCTCGTTGTCGTCGGCGACCAGCACCCGCAGGGGGACCGCAGCGAGGGGCCGCAGGTCCGCGGTCGGCTCGGCCGGGGCCTCGGTCGTGCGCAGGGGCAGGCGCACGGCGAAGCAGCTGCCGACGCCAGGCTCCGACTGCACGGAGACGCTGCCCTGCATCAGGACGACCAGTCCCGACACGATGGACAGGCCGAGGCCGCTGCCACCGAAGCGCCGGCTGGTCGACGACTCCGCCTGGGCGAACGGCGTGAACAGCCGCTCGACGGCCGCGGCGTCGATGCCGATGCCGGTGTC
>CALATR010000040.1 GCA_937891875.1 uncultured Pseudomonadota bacterium
GGCATAGTTAACGATGTCCGAAATCTGGGCGTCGCTGTAGCCGAGGTTGGCGAGCGCTTCCGGGACCACACGGTTGATGATCTTGAAGTAGCCACCGCCGGCGAGCTTCTTGAACTTCACCAGCGCGAAGTCGGGCTCCACGCCGGTGGTGTCGCAGTCCATGACCAGGCCGATGGTGCCGGTCGGCGCGATGACGCTGACCTGGGCGTTGCGGTAGCCGTGCTTCTCGCCCAGGGCCAGGGCCTCGTCCCACACCGCGCGGGCGGCGGTGACGAGCTCGTCGGGGGCGTTGGCGGCGTCGAGCGCGACCGGGCGGACCGACAGGCCCTCGTACTGCTCGGTGGCGGCTGCGTAGGCGGCGCGGCGGTGGTTGCGGATGACCCGCAGCATGTGCTCGCGGTTCTTGGCGAACTTGACGAAGGGACCCTTCTCCGCCGCGATCCGGGCGGACTGGGCGTAGGACTCACCGGTCAGGATGGCGGTGAGGGCGCCGGCCTGGGCGCGGCCCTTGGGGCTGTCGTAGGGGATGCCCATCACCATCAGCAGGGCGCCGAGGTTGGCGTAGCCGAGGCCGAGGGTGCGGAACTCGTAGGACAGCCGGGCGATGGCCTCGCTGGGGAACTGGGCCATGGCGACGCTGATCTCGAGCACCGTGGTCCAGATGCGGATGGCGTGCTGGTAGGCCTCGAGGTCGAAGTGCTCGGTCTCGAGGTCGTACAGCTTCATCAGGTTCAGCGACGCCAGGTTGCAGGCCGTGTCGTCGAGGAACATGTACTCGGAGCACGGGTTGGAGCCGTTGATCCGGCCATCGGCGGGGCAGGTGTGCCACTCGTTGATGGTGGTGTCGAACTGCACGCCGGGGTCGGCGCAGGCCCACGCGGCGTAGGCGACCTGGTCCCACAGGTCGGACGCCTGCAGGGTCTTGCTGGTGGCCCCGTCGGTGCGGCGCTTCAGGTCCCAGGTCTCGTCGCGGAGCACCGCCTCCATGAAGGCGTTGGGGATGCGGACCGAGTTGTTCGAGTTCTGACCGGAGACGGTGGCGTAGGCCTCGCTGTCCCAGTCGGTGTTGTAGGTGTCGAAGTCGATGCTGGTGACACCCTGCTTCGCCAGCTGGACCGCGCGGTAGATGTAGTTGTCCGCGACGCCCTCGGTGCGGGCCTGGCGGATGGCCTTCGCCAGCGCCTTGTTGGTGCGGGGGTCGAAGCGCTCGTCGCCCTGGACCTCGGAGCATGCGCCGAGGATGGCGTTCATGCCGCGCTCGTTGATGCGGGCGCCGGTCACGAGGCTCGCGACCTTCTGCTCTTCGGTGACCTTCCAGTTGACGAAGGCCTCGATGTCCGGGTGGTCGAGGTCGAGGCTGACCATCTTGGCGGCGCGGCGGGTGGTGCCGCCCGACTTGATGGCGCCCGCAGCGCGATCGCCGATCTTGAGGAAGCCCATCAGGCCGGAGCTGTGGCCGCCGCCCGACAGGGGCTCACCCTCGCCGCGGATGGCGCTGAAGTTGGTGCCGGTGCCCGAGCCGTACTTGAACAGCCGAGCCTCGCGCTGCCACAGGTTCATGATGCCGCCCTCGTTGACGAGGTCGTCGCTCACGGACTGGATGAAGCAGGCGTGGGGCTGGGGGCGCTCGTAGGCGCTGGTGGAGTCGACCACCTGACCGGCCTTGGGGTCGAAGTACTTGTGGCCCTGGGCGGGACCGTCGATGCCGTACTGCCAGTGCAGGCCGGTGTTGAACCACTGCGGGCTGTTCGGCGCTGCCATCTGCCGGACCATCATGTAGCGGAGCTCGTCGAAGAAGGCCTTGGCGTCCTCCTCGGTGTCGAACATGCCCTCCTTGTGGCCCCAGTAGGTCCAGGTCCCGCACAGCCGGTCGAAGACCTGGCGGCTGTCGGTCTCACCACCGAAGCGCTCGCCCTCGTCCAGGCCCGCCAGCGCCTTGTCGTCGGCGACGCTGCGCTGCAGCCACTCCGGCACGCCCTTCTCCTTGACCCGCTTCGTCGCCGCCGGGACGCCCGCCTTGCGGAAGTACTTCTGGGCGATGATGTCGGTCGCCACCTGGCTCCAGCCCGAGGGCACCACGGCCGGGGACTCGAACACGACGGAGCCGTCGGGGTTGCGGATGATCGAGGTGCGGGTCTCGAAGTCGAGTCCGTCGTAGGGGCTCTGGAGTCCAGCGGTGAAGTGGCGGGTGACCTTCATGGGAGACCTCGTTCGGGGGCGGCGGGTGAGGGCGTCGGGGCGAGGGGGTGACTGGTCGCGTCACGCGACGGCGGCGCAGTCCGAGCGTCCTGCGCGGCGTGCCGTGCAGGTGAGAGCGTCGAAGTTGGACAAACGAACATCGTTCTGCGCGGCAACGAGTGCCGGCAGCGGATCGGGAGACGGCCGGGGGAGCGGGGCTCCAGCGAGCGCATCTCGCGCACCGGGGAGGGGGTTCCCTCGCGGCGCCCCATGACCTTATCGAGGGGTGCCCCTGGAGATCAATCTTCCGGAACGGGGGTACAACCCCTCCTCTCGTGAATCCCAAGCCTGGGGATCCGGCGATTCCCGGGGTTGCTCGCAGGGCGGAGGCAGTGCCGCGGATCGCTGTCCCCAGCGTTGCCCCATGCTCATCCTCTACTTGTCCACAGCATGGCCACAGGTGCTCCCCGGGCGGAGTTCAATCCTTGATGCGTGCTGGACGGAATCGTCGTGGGATCCAAGGTCGGGTTGTCCACAGGGTGGAGATGTCAACTAGATGTAAAGCAAATGTCAACGCGCACTTCGACCCCCGACATCTTGGGGGCAGTGCGAGGAGCCGCCCCTAGATGTGGGGTGTTTCACGTCTTTGGACCCCAACGCGGGGTGATGCCGCTGCCGAGGGGATCGATCCCTAGGACCATCGGCGGGGAGTCGCGTTGCCGCCAGCAGGGGAGGGGAGAGGCGGTCCCTGGTCTCTGGTCTCTGGTCTCTGGGCCCAGGGCTGCGGTGGCGGGGCGATCATCGGGGTGCGCGCAGTGGATTGCGCCACTTCGAGCACGGAGACGTGGCTGCGCCGCTCGAGGGTGGCGCGGGTCGCGGCGTTGGAAGTCACGATCTCGGTGCCAGCAGCCCCCGCTCGGAGAGGGCCCCAGAGACCAGTGACCAGAGACCGCCCCGCCACTCCCTCGCTCGGAGCTCCGCGATCCTCGCAGAACCCGCCCCTCTCCCCCTACCAGAGCCCATCCACCACATCTTGCAGCCGATCCCGCAGCCGCTCCAGGTCCCTCCGCAGCCGCTTCCGCTCCTTCAGGAGCCCCTCGACCTGCGGCTCGGCCGCCCCGGGCGCGGGGGCCTCCAGTCGGTACACCAGCAGATCGAGGTCTCTGGCGAGCTCGTCGAGGGTGCGGCGCTGGTCGGGGCTCACGGGGACCTCGGGGTGAGGGCGGGGGAGGCGGGGCCGGGGGGGACGTCGGGGGAGGCGTACCACCCTTCGGCGGCCAGGGCGCGCAGCTCGTCATCCTCGGGGTGCATGCGCAGCGCCTCGTCCAGCACCTCCCTCGCCGCGACCAGGAGGCCGCTGTCGCGCAGGCGCTCCACCCGAACGATCGCCTCCAGCGGATCGCGCACGGTCTTGGGCGGAGCCTGCACACGGCGGCGCAGAGCTGCGAGATCGAGCTCGGCCTTCCCGGTGGCTTCGAGCTCGGCGAGGCCTCGGCGCCACACGTGGGGCTGGCCGTTGCGGATCGCCTGCTCGGTCAGGGACACCAGCAGGCGCGCCTTTCCGGACGCGAGCTTGAATGCCTCGTTCACGGCGTCGTTCCGCTCCTGCTCCGAGTGGGCGCGGGCCGCCGTCCGCAGCTTGCCCTTGATCTGACGCACACGCACGGAGCGCAGCCAGAAGGGGAACGCCACCAAGAGGGCCACGCCCAGTAGCGGGACCAGGACCTCGGGAGGGAGGAACTGGGCTAGCGACGAGATGAGGTCGGTGATGCCGCGGAACATGGAGTCGAGCGTATGCACCGCCTGCGCCGACGCAAGGTGGTCGGCCGACATGGCCGTTGTCAACGGGCTCGTAAGGCGGCATGGTGGAGGTCCCCCGCACAGAGGTGCCCATGCGTTGCGCCCGCCTCACCCCGTCCCTCCTCGCCGCCCTGAGCCTGTTCGGGGTGGCCTGCGGGAGCGGTACCGTCGGACTCGGCGAGGATCCTGGCACGGACGATGACTGCCCCACCCTGGTCGCGTCCACCGACCGCCTCGAGTTCCTGGGCGGGTGGTTCGATGCGCCCATCCTGCAGTCCCTGGAGATCGACAACCGCTGCGTCGGGGCGACGGCGCTGACCCTGGAGATCGCCGAGATCACCGGCGACGCGGACGCGTTCCTCCTGCCCGATGGCGCGGTGACGGTACAGCCCGGCGCGCGCCTGACCATGGACGTGAGCTTCCTCGCTACGGGCTACGAGCCGGTCGAGGCCCAGGTGCGGTTCACCACCAACGATGCCGCCATGCCCGAGCTGATCGTCACGCTGGCCGGCACCGCCGCGACCGATCAGGACGCCGATGGCTACGACGCGGTCGAGGTCGGTGGCACGGACTGTGACGACGGCGATGCCAGCGTGCACCCGGGCCGCGACGAGCGCGACGATGGCGTCGACCAGGACTGCGACGGCCTGGTCGACGAAGACTACCTGCGCCCCGGCGACCTCGTCATCAGCGAGATCTTCACGCGCCCGGCCTTCGAGCCCACGAGCCGGCAGTGGTTCGAGGTGGAGAACCGCAGCGAGCGGGCGATCGACCTCGTCAACTTCGAGCTGGTCACGCCCGAGTCGACCCTGCGCGTGCCAGAGCGCGCGGTGCTGCCCCCGGGCGCCCGCGGTGTGCTCGCCCGCACCGACAACGTCGGCTCGATCGGCATGACCGAGCCTGCGCTCGCCGTCCTGGAGGGGGCCGATCGGGTGACCCTGGTCGGCAGCTGGACCCTCGCGGTCATGGCTGGCGACGAGGTCGTCTACGAGCTCGACGGCTCGACCTTCCCCCGGGTGGAGGAGGGGCGGAGCATCCAGCTGGACCCGACCATCGACAACCCGCTCCAGACGACCCGCGGCAACCTGTGGTGCCAGGCCACCTCCGAGATCGCCACCGCCACCGGCGAGCGTGCCACCCCGGGCGGGGTCAACGACTGGTGCGGTCAGGTCGACCACGACGGTGACGGCGTGCCCCTGTCCAGGGACTGCGACGACACCGATCCCAAGCGCAACCCCGACGCGGACGAGGTCCTCGACGGCATCGACAACAACTGCGACGACTCCATCGATCGCCTGGAGCTGCCCGACGACGCCACTGGCTACGTCACGGGCATGGACGGCGGCCGCAGCTTCGCGATGAGCTCGGGCGACTTCAATGGCGACGGCCGGGTCGATCTGCTCGTCGCCGACGCCTCCACCCGTCGGGTCAAGCTGATGCAAGCCCACGATCTGCGCGGGGAGACCGGCGCGTTCGGCAGCCGCTCCATCGACGAGGCCTTCCTGTCGACCGTGTGGATCGTCGACGCCGCGCCCACCGGGGGGGACATCGACGGCGACGCCATCGATGACCTCGTGCTGGGCATGCAGGGCTACGACTCCACCCCGTACTTCGCCCGGATCGTCACCTCGGCGCGGGTCGACCGCACCGACATCAGCATCATCGCGAACAGTGGCGAAGGCAGGGATCGCAACGGCGTGGCCACGGTCGACACCGACGGCGACGGCGTCTACGAGGTGCTCGCCGGGCTGTCCGACGGGTCCACGCGGGCGGGAGAGGCCTGGCTTCTCGACGTCGACGGCCTCACCGACGGCACCTACCGGCACACCGCGCTCTCCGACGGGCCCTGGACCGGCGCGGGCGACTTCAGCGGCCTCGGCATGTTCGTCGGTGCCGGCGACCTCGACGGCGACGGCTACGAGGACCTGATGATCCGCACCGGCGAGCGCTACCGGCGTCGTCCTTCCCGCGTCTGGGTGATCGGCGGTGGGGTGCGCATGGCGCCTCCCGGACGCATCGACAGCGCTGCCGACGGCTGGGCCGCCCAGGCCGCCTACGCGGACCTGAACTTCCAGGTCGGGCGACCGATGATCGCCGATCTCGATGACGACGGCACCATGGACATGGTCGTGCCCGGCGGCACCGGAACGTACGTCTACTACGACGTCAGCGACCGGCTCGCCGGTGGGCGGGAGGCCGATCTCGAGATCCAGGCTCCGGGCGGCGGCGTGCACTGCGGCGCCACGATCGGAGACATCGACGGCGACGACACCGGGGAGCTGCTGATCGGCTGGAGCGACGCGGCTTGGGGCGGCACCTACCGGGTCAGCCTGTACACGTCCGACACCTTCTCGTCAGGCTCGCGCTCGATCCGTGCGAGCGACGACGACGGCAGCATCCGCACCGACTCGGCAGCCACCGACTTCTTCGGCTGCGGTCTGTACGCGGCGGATCTCGCCGGCAGCGGCAACGACGACATCGTGGCCATGTCCCCGACCTACCGCGGCGCCTCTGGCGTCCTCGCCTCCCGGCTCTGGTACTTCGAGTCGAACTGATTCTTCCCCCCCAGGAGGTCCACATGCGGATCATCCCCGTCTCCTCCCTGCTCGTGCTCGCCGCGTGCGGTCAAGGCACCGTCGGCATCGGCGATGGCCCCAGCAAGCAGTGTCCCGGCTGGGACATCAGTGCCGAGTCTGTCGTGATCACGGGCGCCCTGCTCGGCGAGGGCACCAGCATGCCGATCACGGTGACCAACAACTGCCTCGCGGACGAGGGCGACCTCACCCTGCAGGTGTCGTTGTCGGGCTCCCCGGACTTCACGGTCGCGCCGGCGGACGCCACGGTCGGGCCTGGTGAGTCTGTCGGTCTCGTCATCATCTACACGGCCACCGGCTACGCCGAGGCGAGCGCCGAGCTGCAGATCGTGAACAACGTCGAGGAGCTGGGCACGGTCAGCGTCCCGATCACGGCCATCGCCGCGGGCGACCAGGACGGGGACGGCTTCATCGCCGTCGAGGCCGGGGGAGACGACTGCGACGACCAGAACGCGGCCGCCTACCCGGGCGCCTCCGAGGTCTGGTACGACGGCGTCGACGGTGACTGCGCCGGCGACAGCGACTACGACCAGGACGGCGACGGCTTCGATCGCACTCCCGAGGGCCTTGACTGCGACGACATCGACTCGGCGGTCTTCCCGGATGCGGACGAGATCGAGGACGTGGTCGACAACGACTGCGACGGCTTCGTCGACGAGGACAGCCTGCGTCCCGGAGACGTGCTGGTCACCGAGGTCATGATGGACCCGGTGGCGGTCTTCGACACGTCGGGCGAGTGGTTCGAGCTGCTCAACAACAGCGGACGAACGCTCGATCTCGTCAACTGGAGCGTCCGCGACTACAACGGCGACGCGTTCACGGTGGAGGGCTCGCTGCAGATGGAGCCCGGCCAGCGCATCGTGCTTGCGGTCGAGGAGGACTTCGCCCGCAACGGTGGCGTCGACGTCGACTATGCCTACCAGCGCGAGCAGTTCGACCTCGACAACGTGACCGACGCCATCGGCCTCGAGGTCGACGGCCAGGTCATCACGCTGCTCGAGTACGACAGCCGCTGGGGCAAGACCCCCGGCTTCTCCCTGCAGCTCGATCCCCTGTTCGAGGACACCCGCTCCGCCAGCCAGCGCGCGTACTGGTGCATCAGCTGGGCGAAGCTGCCCGACAGCGAAGACCGCGGCACGCCGGGTGGCGTCAACCGGGACTGCCCGAACGTCGACCACGACGGGGACGGCCTGTCGGTCATCGACGGCGACTGCAACGACGCCGATCCCGAGATCAGCCCGGATGCCGACGAGATCTGGAACGGCATCGACGACGACTGCGACGGCACCGTGGACCAGAGCCAGCTGGCTGACGTCGAGTCCGCGTACATCGAGGGCGACTCCCGCGACAACCTCACCTACACGACGTCCCTGTCCTGGGGGGATGTCGACCACGACGGAGTCGGCGAGCTCATCGTCGGCGGCACCCGGATCGGCTCCACCGTCGACGGCAAGGTCTACCTGCTGGACGGGAGCGACGCGTCGACCTGGGCGGACGTCGTCAGCGACGTGGACGAGGCGGTGGTCGACGCTGACCACACCTACAACGCGATGGGTCTGCTGGGACTCGAGCAGGGCGACGTCGACGGGGACGGCAAGGCCGATCTCGTGATCGGCGGTTCTTCGGCGTTCACCAGTGAGAACGAGACGATCCTCCTCTTCACCGGCGGCTCGCTCTCCGGCCGCTACGACTCCGAGGATGCCGACGCGACCTTCACCGGACTCTCCGGCAACTACGACAGCAACCGGATCGCCACCCACCTGGACCTGGACGGCGACGGCGTCAACGAGATCCTGTTCAGCGATCCCAACGCCAACGGCGGGGATCTCATCTTCGCCGGCGCGGTCCATCTGTTGGACGGCGCCGGGGCCTCGGGTGGCGTCGCGTTCGAGGACGCCATCGAGCGGAGCTGGCACGGCGGCGTCCGGTACGGGCGCTTCGGCAACACCGTCGACGGCGGCGACCTGGACGGCGACGGCTACGACGAGCTCGTAGCCTGCGGCATCAGCGAGTCCAGCTACCGCGGCGCCTGCTACGTCGTCGCGGGAGGCAGCAGCTGGGCGGCATCGGGTGCGATCGCCGATCGGTCGGCGTTCGACGTGGAGGGCACGAGCTCCGCGACCCGGCTCGGCTACTCCGCGCGCGTCGCAATCGGGGACTTCGACGGCAACGCGGACAAGGAGCTGGTGCTGGGCAGTCCCCTGACCGGCGAGGCGCTGGTCTACGTCGACGCGGGCGCCACGACCGGCAGCTACGACACCTCCGACGCCGACGTCACGATCCGCCCGAGCGTGAGCCCGGCCTACTTCGGGTGGGGCCTGGTGGCCGGAGACTTCGACGGTGACGGCACCGACGACCTCGCCGTGGGCGCGCCCGACATGCTGTACTTCAGCGGCGCCGACGAGAAGGGCAAGGTGTGGATCTGGAGCGGCGGCGACCTCGACGGCAGCAAGGCCAAGGTCGACGACAAGGACGCCTGGGCGTCGGTCACCGGCGACAGCGTCTCCGACGGCTTCGGCTCCATCCTGCTGGCTCCGGACCTCGAGGGAGACGGCGTGTCCGACCTCGTCATCGGCATGCCCGGCTGGGGCCGCGGACCCGGTCGCGTCTCCATCATCCTGCTCGACTGAAGCCGTCTACCAGCCTCGAAGCTCGGCCTCCGTCGGGACTCACGCCTCCGCAGCCACCGGGGCCAGGTCCACCGCCGCCACCCGCTCCAGCGCGGCAATGAGCTGGGGCGGGGCGTCCAGATCGACGCCGTCGGCGGTGTGCAGGACGCGCAGGTGGTGCCAGGCGCCCTCGTCGTCGCACCAGAAGAGCTGGTGGGAGAGCACGTCGCGCTCGAAGCGGGCGCGGGCTGCGCGACGGAGCAGCGACTGCAGCGCGGGCAGGCAGGCGATGCCCTCGAGGGGCACGACCAGCAGCTGATCGGGACCGGGGCAGCAGACCACCGCACCCTCGAGTGGCCACGGGCGCATGACGTCGCTCAGGCACACCATGCGGCTCGCGGCGAGTCCGTCCTGGGTGCGGACCTGCCAGACGCCGGGCAGGGTGTCGAGCGGCTTGAGCTCGTTCGAGCGGATCAGGCCGCGAAGGCGCATGATCGCGTGCTCGGCGAGGTCGATGAAGTCCTCGTCCCAGGCGAGGAGCTCGTCTTCTGTGATCTCGCGGCTTCCGTCCTGCACCTCCAGCGTCAGGCCGAGGTGGAGGTGGCCGTCGATGAAGGGCACGGACGGGCCCTGTCCGGGGCGGAGCAGGGTGGGGAGGAGGGGGGGGAGCAACGGGCCTCCTGGCGGACGCGACAGCTGCGCGTCTGGCGGAGGAATCGGTCGGCGTGGATGCGGCTTGATGGCGCAGTGCTGCCGGGCCATGGGGGGTGCATGGAGGGCGCATACATGCACATCGCCGTCACCAACGTGCACCTCGATCTGGGAGCCGGTCGCCGCGGGACCGACATGGGACCGTCCGCGATGCACGTCGCCGGGCTGCTCCCCAAGCTCCGCGACCTGGGCCACACCATCTCCGAGATCCAGTCCATCGGCACCCAGACCTATGAGGAGGGGGACCCGGGTGAGCAGTCCGCCAGGTTCCTCCCGGTGATCCACAAGGTCTGCTCCGATCTGGCCGACGTGGTCGAGTCCGCGGTGGACGTGGGTCGCTTCCCGCTGGTGCTCGGCGGCGACCACTCCCAGGCCATCGGCACCGTCTCCGGCATCACCCGGGTGTGGAAGCGCACCGGCAAGCGCCTGGGCGTGCTGTGGTTCGACGCCCACACCGACATGAACACGCCGGACAGCTCGCCGTCGGGGAACATCCACGGCATGCCGCTCGCGACCCTGCTGGGCACCGGCGACCCGACCCTGGTCGCTCTGGCCGGCGGCGAGCCCGCCCTGCGCCCGGAGGACGTCGTGGTGTTCGGTGCGCGGGACGTCGATGCCGCCGAGAGCCCGGTCGTCAAGGAGCTGGGCGTGCGGGTCTACACCATGTCCGAGATCGACCGCCGGGGCACCGCCGTGTGCGCGGAGGAGGCGATCGCCCACATCAGCCGCTTCACCGACGGCCTGCACCTGTCCTTCGACCTCGACGGCGTCGACCCCAAGGACGCACCCGGGGTCGGCACCCCCGTGCCCGGCGGCCTCTCCCTGCGCGAGTCCCACATGATCTGCGAGATGATGAGCCAGACCGGTCGCCTCGCGGGCATGGAGATGGTCGAGCTCAACCCGACCCTGGACCAGGCCAACCACACCGGGCAGCTCGCGGTCTGGCTCATCCAGAGCGCCCTGGGCAAGCGCATCATGCAGTAGGTTCGTCGGCTGTTTGTGACGGGAGGAACCTCACTTCTGGCGAGCGGATCCGCAGGTCCCCGCCACCACCCGGGCCCAGTCGCAGCGGGCGGCGTCCAGCGCCCGGGCGCGGGGGTGCTCCTCGTCCACCGCCACGAACAGCGTCTCCGGCGGATCGTCGACCAGGGCGCGGGTGAGGGCCTCGGCGGTGTCGAACCGGCGGGCGTCCTCCGGTCCCAGCCAGGTGCGGTGCAGGGCCACGGCGAGCCCGGCGAGGGCGTCGAGGCGGTCGTGCTCCTGGGCCCAGTGCAGCAGCCCGGTCGACAGGTGCACGGCCTCCGGGGTGATGGCGACCCGCTCGGCGCCGAGCGCGACCACGAGGCGCTTGTGGGCCGGACCCAGCAGGCCGTCCGCCCGGTGCAGGTGCTCGTCGACCGACGCCGAGAACGCCTCCAGGCTGATCGTCGCGGTCGGATCCGCGACCCACACCGTATGGCGAGGGTTGGAGCGACAGTTCCAGGCGTTCACCAGGTCCTGCCCACCGGCGAGGGCCCACGCGCCGCCGGTCGCGTCGCGCTGGCCACCCTCGAGCGCCAGCATCACGGGCTCGCCCGGGTCGACCCGCACGCCGCGCGCGGGATCATCGACGATCCACAGGTCCCCGGCGAGCACCTTCACCGGCGCGGTCGCGGCGGAGCGGGTCGCCCGGTAGCGCACCTGGAGCCGGGCCCCGGCCTGCCCCGCCGCCACCCCCGAGCACACCGCGGTTCCGTCGGGTGGCAGCGGCA
>CALATR010000041.1 GCA_937891875.1 uncultured Pseudomonadota bacterium
CGGGGTCCTGCCCATCGGCTTCGTCTCCGCGGACGTCCCCGGCTGACTCAGCGCCCCGCCGCCTCCGCGAGCAGCTCGAACCACGCGGCCCAGTCCCGGTCCTCCAGGAAGCGCTCGATGCGCGGCACGTCGGTCGGGCGCAGGCTGCCGAGTCGGCGGCTGGAGAGCTGGAGCAGGACCTCGGCCCGGCAGGCGCCCTCGTGGTCGGGGTGGTGGGGGAGCACGACCGCGTCGACGATCCGGCAGGCCCAGCGGTGGACCTCGCGGGGACCCCAGTCGCCGCGCTGCCAGCGGGCCAGGGCGCGGGCGACCTCGGCGGCGGTGGGCATGCCGCGCTCGCGGCGGACGTGCTGGGGCTCGGGCACACCGAGGCTGGCGACATGCGCCCACACGAAGCGCCGCACCTCGTCCTTGGCCATCACCTCGCCGAGCTTCTCGACCACGCGCTCCAGCGCCTTCTGGGCGGCGGCGCGCTCTCCGGGGGTCGTGGCGCCGGCGTGCAGGGCCTCGACCCTGGCCAGGCGCTCCCGCAAGCGACGCTCGACGTCTCTGCCCATACACCACCTCTACAACAGGTGGTCGACTCACGGAAGAACTTCCTTCAGTGCAGACCGTTTGCGCCGTGTCTCACCATGCGGTGACACAATCCGACGTCTCCGGTGGCACCGTCGTGTCTACCAGACGACTCTAGGAAACAGACCCGTCGCCCGGAGGCTCCATGCGTCGCTCGCTCGCGACCTCGCTCGTCCTGGTCCTGGCCCTGCCCTTCGTCGGCTCCGTCGCCGGCGCCCGCTCGCCCAAGGAGGCCGCGGATCCGCCCGCGCAGCCTGCCGATGCGACCCGGCAGATGACGCCCGAGTCCTACCAGAGCGCGGCCGGCTTCTACGCAGCCGGGGTCCTGTCCGACTACCACTACGCCAAGCGCCCCATCGACGATCGGATCGCCCGCGTCTGGCTCGACGTCTACCTGGACGACCTCGACCCCCTGCACCTGTTCTTCCTCGACGGCGACGTGAAGGACTTCCAGGGGCGGGCCGCCGAGATCGACGACGACATCCGCGCCGAGCGTCCCGACTACGATCTCGCCTTTGACGCGTTCACCCGCTACCGCCTGCGGGCCAAGGAGGCGTACGGCTTCGCCAAGCAGGTGCTCGACGAGGACCTGACCTTCGATGATCCTGCCGCCGAGGTGGTCGTCGACCGCGAGGACGCCCCCTGGTCCAAGGACAAGGCCGCCCGCGAGACCATCTGGCGCGGGTGGGTCCACTCCCAGGTGCTCGACGCGCTGATGCAGGGCGAGACCATCGAGTCTGCCAGGGAGAAGCTCCACAAGCGCTTCGACCGCTCCATCCGCAACCTGGAGCGCATGGACAACCGGGACGTGACCGAGATCTACCTGACCTCGCTCGCGACGGTGTTCGATCCGCACTCCGCCTACTTCAAGCCGTCGTCGTCGGAGGACTTCGACATCCGCATGCGCGACTCGCTGGAGGGCATCGGCGCGGAGCTGCGCGGAGAGGACGGCTACACCAAGATCGTGCGCCTGATCCCGGGTGGTCCGGCCGAGGCGACCGGCGAGCTGAACAAGGGTGACCTCATCCTCGCCGTCGCCCAGGGGGCCGAGGAGGCGGTCGACGTCGTGGAGATGCGCCTCGACGACGTCGTCAACCTGATCCGCGGCCCCAAGGACAGCGAGGTCCGCCTGACCATCCGCCCCGCCGCGGATCCGTCGATGACCAAGATCGTCTCCATCACCCGAGACAAGGTCGTGCTGGAGCGGGTCAGCGCCAAGGCGGAGCTCCGCGAGGTGAAGGGCGCCGACGGGAAGACGCTCAAGGTCGGTGTCATCGAGGTGCCCAGCTTCTACGTGGACTCCTGGTCGGCGCGGAACAGCCCGGACACCCGCTCGACCACCAACGACGTGCGCCGGCACATCGAGTCCCTGCGCGAGCAGGGGGCCGAGGCGCTGCTGCTGGACCTCCGCGGCAACGGCGGCGGTGCGCTCTCCGAGGCGCTCTCCCTCACCGGCCTGTTCATCGATCAGGGCCCGGTGGTGCAGATCAACGATCCCAAGAGCGGGGTCAGCGTGCTCGAGGACCACGACCGCGGGGTCGCCTGGTCGGGCCCGCTGGTCATCGCCACCGACGAACTCTCCGCGTCCGCGTCCGAGATCTTCGCCGGCGCCATCCAGGACTACGGCCGTGGCCTCGTGGTCGGCGCGCCCCAGACCCACGGCAAGGGCACCGTCCAGCAGATGGTCGACCTGGGTGCCCTGCCCAGGACGGCGGCCCTCCGCGCCGAGGCCGACAAGATGGGCGCGCTCAAGTTCACGGTACAGAAGTTCTACCGGATCTCGGGCGCCAGCACCCAGCGCAAGGGCGTCGTGCCCGACGTGGTCATCCCGAGCCCCTGGGAGGGCATCGACGTGCTGGAGGGCGACCTCGACAGAGCACTCCCCTACGACGAGGTCGACGCCGCCCGCTACACGCCGCTGCCCATGACCGTCGACGTGCCTGCCATGCAGGGCGCCAGCGCCGCTCGGGTGGCGTCCGAGCCCCTCTTCGGGTGGCTCGCCGAGGATGTGTCCGAGCGAAAGGCCAGGAAGGACCAGGACTCGGTCAGCCTCCACCGCGAGACCCGCGAGAAGGAGCGCCAGGAGCGGATCGACAAGCTCAACGCCCGCCGCAAGGCACTGGGCATCCCGGAGCTGAAGACGGCCACGGACGAAGGGCTGGTGCCGGTCGAGGACGAGGACGAGGAGACGGAAGGCCCGTTCGCCGACCTCGACGAGGCGCTCGACGCGGCCATCCTCGACGAGGCGCTCGCCATCACCGCCGACTTCACCGGCCGCTGGAACCGCCCGCCGGCCCTCGCCGACGCCGACACCCACAAGGTCAAGGGCCGCTGATCCGCGGCGGTCGACGGCTCGCTGTCGATCGCCCTGACATTGACCCCCTCTGCAGACCGGCGTAGCGTCGGTGTGGAGGTGTTCATGCGCTCATCGGTCCTCGTCGTCTCGCTCGCGCTGCTCGGTCTCACCGGCTGCGCCAAGGTCAACGCAGTCCTCGACTCGGTCAACAACACGATGGACACGGTCGACGACGCCAACCGCACCGTCGATCGCACCGAGCGCACTGCCAACCGCACCAAGGCCAACGCCGAGGAGGCGAAGGAGACCGCGGACGAGGTCGGCGAGAAGATGAAGAAGGACGACGACGACGCCACCGAAGAGGTGGACGACGACGTCGACGACGAGGACGAGGCGGACGAGGAGGCCGAGGACGAGGCGGAAGAGGGCGAGCGCGGGCCGAGCGGGAATCGGTAGGTCTGGACGCCGCCTGGCAGAGCGCCGGAGGGCTGACGGAGAGCACCGCGGCCGCTCCGTCGGACTCGGGGTCAGGACGTGAGGGGTTGGACCTGAGCGTGGCGCCAGATGCAACCCCTCTCGTCCTGACCCCCGATCGGACGGATCGGGCCACCGGCAGGGAAGGATGCAACCCCTCTCGTCCTGACCCCGACGGCTCACCGCGGCTCCCCCTCCGTCAGACCTCCGGAGCTCCGCTCCTCCGTGTTGAGAGCCGCCGTGCGAAGCTCCGACTCCCCCTCTGCGCCTCTGCGCCGAGCGGTCGCTCGCCATGACGGAGTGGGTGGCGAATCCCCCTCAGTCCTCAGAACCACCCCCTCAAGTGCCCGCCGAAGTCGACCAGCACGAGATCCACCTCGTCCGGGCCGATCAGCTCCAGGCTCGGCCGGTACTCGAGCTGGAACTCGAGCGGGATCACCCGCAGGTTGATCTCGAGGCCGGCGATGGCGTGGGCGCCCAGCCAGAACTGGTCGCCGACCGCGATGTAGGGGCCGGCGCCGACGCACCAGCCGATCTCGTAGTCCTCGTCCTCGACGATGGCGGGCATCTCGACCAGAACCGAGCCGGAGAGGGCGAGGGTGCCGCCGCGGTCGTTGGTGGCGCCGCTGTCGACGCCGGCGACCAGCTGCAGGGACAGGTTCTCGTCGACGGTCGCCTTGAGGGACAGGCCGGTCGTGCGGGTACCGCCGCCGATGCCGATGCCGATCCGGCCGGGCTCGCGAGGTACGGCCTCGAAGCGCCGCATCGGGGGGTGGAAAGAGGGGGCGACTGCGGCCCCTGCCTTGTCGGCGGAGTCGGCGGCCAGGGCGGGGGTGGCGAGCAAGGCGAAGGCCAGGGGCAACACGCGCATGGAGGGCTCCTCGTCGTGGTCTTCGAGCCTAGCGGAAGTGGCGCTGCCGGTGCTGACGTCGGGCTCGACCCGGACTGGCGCTACTCTGACAGCGGCTGGGGGCGGACCCGGAGCTGGAGCATGCAGCCTCCGACCGAGAACCCGGAGTCCGAGAGGTAGCCGGTGGGCTCGCCGCTCAGCTTGCGGGAGCGAGCGAGTACGTCGACGAAGCAGCCCAGCCCGGCGCCGACGGGGCGGGCGTGCACCACGTCGAAGTCCGCGCCGAAGCGCACGAAGGGCACCGGGCGGGCCGACATCGGCGCCTCCTCGAGATCGTAGAGGCGCTCGTCGCCGGAGTCGGAGTCCGTGAACGACAGGGTCTGGGACACTCCGCCGGAGCTCGGAACGATCTGGGCGCCCAGGCCGGCGCGCAGGGAGAGCCGCGGGAAGCCGGGCGGGCGCCAGCCAGCATCCGCAACGAAGGTCGGCAGGACGGAGCTGTCGTTCCGCCCGTTGCTCTCGCAGCCGTCCTCGTAGAAGCCTCCGGGCACCACGCACTCGACCTCGGGCACCTCCGCGCGCTGGGCGACCCGCAGCTGGATCCGCAGGCGCAGCTCGAGCGAGGACGCGACGGGCACGATGACGCCGCCGCCGGCGTTCAGCGCGATCCAGCTGCTGTGGATCCAGGCGTTGTCGGCCACCTCGGGCGCGAGCAGGTTCCCCGGTGCGAACTCGGTGGCATCGACGACGAAGTCCCGTCGGGTGCCAAACGCATTGCCGAGCCCGACGGACCCCTCGATCTCGACAGCGTCCGCCTCGGGCGGGCGCAGCGCCCAGTCCTTCACCGCAGCGCCCGTGTTCCGCTCGCTCTTCTCGGGCTCGTCGGGCACGTAGCCACGGGCCCGCATGCACGCGTCCATGAGGGTCTCGTCGACCTTCATCTGGGTGCCCGCGCGCGCGCCGTTCTTGTCCCGCGAGTACTCCTCGGAGGAGTAGCGGGCCTCCTTGAGGCACTCGTAGCGGTCCTTCTGGAGCTGGACCTCGTCGCTGCGGGTGGGGTGGACCCAGGTCACCTGCTTGGGCACGCACGCGGACAGGGTGACCAGCGCAACCAGTGTGAGCGACGACGCCCTCATCGATCCTCCACTCGGACTTCAACCGGGGTGCGGGTTTCCGCCCCCGCTCAGCGGGGCGTTCTCGCACGCCCCACGTCGACCGTCAACCGCCAGGACCAGCGATCAGTCGGTTTCGACCCGGATCGGTCCCAAGGGTCCCGCGGTGGGGTCGAACGCGTCCACCACATCCTCGACGTGATCACCCTGCAGCCCGAGCCAGGGCAGCACCTGCCGCCACACGTCGCGGGGGCTCGCGCCGGCGTCCCGCAGCTCACCCACGTGGGCGCTGCCATGGGACTTGGAGAGCTTCTTCCCGTCCGCACCCAGCACCAGCGGGCTGTGCATCCAGGTCGGAGGATCGGCCTGAAACGCCTCGAAGAGTCGGATCTGCACCGCGGTGTAGGCGAGCAGGTCCGCGCCGCGTACGACCTCGGTCACCCCATCCTCGATGTCGTCGGCGACCACGGCCAGCGGGTAGGTGTAGAACCCGTCGTGGCGCTGCAGCACGGGATCGCCGAGCTCGGCGGCGGGGTCGATGACCTGGGGACCGAAGCGGCGATCGACGAAGTGCACCGGGTCGTCGGGGAGGCGGAAGCGGAGCCGGCCCCGGCCATCCTCGTCGTCGTGGTCGGCGTCGCGGCAGGTGCCCGGGTAGATGCCGCCGGCGTCACGGACCATGGCCCGGGTACAGCGGCACCAGTAGACTTGCTGCCCGAGGCGCTCGACCCAGGGGGCGTAGTCGCGCTCGGACTGGCGGCGGGGCTCGTGGTCCCAGGTCAGGCCCAGCCACTCGAGGTCCCGCTTCTGGGCATCCTCGATGTGGCGCCTGGCACGCCCGCGATCCACGTCCTCCACCCGCAGCAGCAGCCGCCCGCCCTGGGACCGCGCCGACAGCCAGGCCGCCCCGAACGCGAGCACGTTGCCCAGGTGCAGCAGCCCCGAGGGGGTCGGCGCGAGGCGCCCGACGGCCGGTCGTGTCCGAGGTGCGTCGACCTCGGACATCAGTATTCGAAGCCCCACTCTCCGCCGACGACGATCAGCGATCCGCCGATGGGGATCCCCGAGCCCGACACCGGGAAGCCCGCCCGCGGCACGTCGGACTGGCGGGGCAGGGTGGTGCTGCCCAGGGTGTGGACCTGACCGTACAGATCGAACCAGACCGGGGCGTCGACCAGCTCGAACGGGTCGTGGAACTCGACGCCGGCGCCCAGCGTGACCTGGATGCGGTCCGAGTCGAGGAAGGCGGCGTTCTCGGACTGGGCGCGCAGGGGGGTCGGCACATAGGCGAAGCCGCCGCGCACGCTGACCCTCACGTACTCCCAGTCGTTGTCGAGCGGGACCTCGGGCAGCTTGAGGTCCAGCCCGGTGCGGAGGGTCCAGGTGGACGCGAGCTGGGCCTCGTAGCCGTTGCCGTCGGTGATGGACTCGTCGATGTCGGCGAGAGGGGCGGTCACGTCGATGCTGGAGAGCTGGGTGACCTGGAAGCGGGCCTTGCGCCAGTCCTGCCAGGTGGCGTCGACGTAGGCGCTGAACACGTCGTCCGTGCGGTAGGCCAGGCCCAGGGCGAG
>CALATR010000042.1 GCA_937891875.1 uncultured Pseudomonadota bacterium
CCCTACGATCCCGTCATCATCGGAATCACCGGCACGAACGGCAAGTCGACCGTGACCTCGTTCACCGGCCAGCTCCTCGCCGCCGCCGGCTTCCGGCCCTTCGTCGGCGGCAACCTCGGCGATCCGGTCTGCAACGCCATCCCGACCCCCGGTGATGCGCCCGACTGGGACGTCATCGTCGCCGAGTGCAGCAGCTACCAGCTGGAGCGCGCCGGCACCTTCGCCCCCCGCGCCGGCGTCATCCTCAACCTCACCCCCGACCACCTCGCCCGGCACAAGACCATGGACGGCTACGCCGCAGCCAAGGCCCGCCTCTTCCTGAACGCCACCGAAGACACCCTGGTCCTCCTCCCCCACGACCCCCGCATCGAGCGCGCCGTGGCCGGGATCCTCAGCGAAACCAGCGCTCGAATGGCCTATATCGACGAGTCCGACTCCGCCCTCCCGGGCATCACCATGCACCCTACCGCCGCCACCATCGGCCTGCCAGCGCCAACAACCACCAACCAACCACCAACCACGCTGGACTTGTCCAGCCTCGCCATCCCCGGCTCCCACAACCGCCACAACGCCGCCGTCGCCGCCGCCCTCTGCCTCGACGTCGGCGCCGATCCCGCCGCCATCCAGCGCGGCATCGGCGAGCTGGTCGCGCTGGAGCACCGGATGGAGGTCGTGCACCGCGGTGAGGTCGTCTGGATCAACGACAGCAAGGCGACCAACCTCGACGCCACCCGCACCGGACTGG
The DNA here is from genome assembly GCA_937891875.1 of uncultured Pseudomonadota bacterium. Classification (GTDB taxonomy): domain Bacteria; phylum Myxococcota_A; class UBA796; order UBA796; genus REDI01. The sequence goes on from CALATR010000042.1 coordinate 746, forward strand.
TCGGCCTCGACGGCACCGGCGTGGTGCTGCTGGGTGGCCAGGCCAAGCCGCTCGACGACGGGCTCGGCTTCGGCACGCTCGCCCCGCTGCTGACCCCTCACCGGGCGGTGATCACCTTCGGCGCCGACGGGCCGCAGATCGCCGCCGAGCTCCGCGCGGAGGGCCTCGTTCCCCACGAGGTGCCCACCATGGAGGCGGCCATCGCGCTCGCCCGGCAGCTGGCCTGTCCCGGCGACGTGGTGCTGCTCTCCCCGGGCTGCGCCAGCTTCGACCACTACCCGAACTTCGCCGAGCGCGGCCGCATCTTCCGCGAGCGCGTGCAGGCCCTCTTCTCCGCAGACCCCGCCCCGGAGGTCCGCCCATGAGCGCGCTCCCCGTCGTCCCCGCGCCGCCCGAGAACGGCCCGCTCCAGGTGCTCCGCCGCCTGGACTGGTGGCTGCTCGGCGCCGTGCTGCTCCTCCTGGGCTTCGGCTCGCTGATGATCCTGTCTGCATCGACATTGCATGCGGATCTGGCGTTCGGGGATCCCCTGCGCTTCGTCGTGCGCCAGGGGCTGGGCATGAGTGCCGGCGCGATCAGCGTCGCGACCATCCTGCTGGTGCCCTACAAGTGGCTGCGCAAGGGGGCGTGGGCGCTGTACCTCGCGACGCTCGCCGGCATGGTGCTGTGCCTCGTTCCTGGCATCGGCCACGAGGTGCTCGGCGCCTGGCGGTGGATCAAGTTCGGCCCGGTGAACATCCAGCCGTCCGAGTTCGCCAAGATCGCGCTGATCCTGGTCGTGGCCAGCTACCTGGCTGCCAACGAGGGCCGCCTGAACGACATCCTCGGCGTGGGTGTGCCCGCGTTCGGCATCGCCGTGCCCATGATCGCCCTGCTCATGCTCGAGCCGGACTTCGGCACCACCGTCATCACCGTCTCCCTGCTCGGCATCCTCTTGTTCATGGCCGGCCTGCACTGGGGCTGGGTCGTCACCCTCGGGGTCGTCGGCGGCGTCGTGCTCTCGCTCGCGGCCGTGGTCGCGCCGTACCGTCTCGCGCGGATCACCAGCTTCTGGGACCCTTTTCAGGATGTGCAGGGCGGCGGTCACCAGGTGGTTCAGGGCTGGATCGCCATGGCCAGCGGCGGCTGGACCGGGCAGGGGATCGCGAGCGGCATCGCCCAGCGCGGCAACCTCCCCGAGGCCCACACCGACTTCATCAGTGCCGTCGTCGGCGAGGAGCTCGGCGTGCTCGGCTGGGCCATCCTCATCGGGCTGTACCTGATGATCGTGTGGCGGGGCTTCGGCATCGCCGCCCGGGCCGAGTCGCTGTTCGGCTCGCTGGTCGCCTCGGCGGTCTCGGCCCTGCTCGCGTCCCAGGCCCTCATCAACCTCGGCGTCGTCGTCGGCTGGATGCCCGCGAAGGGCCTCGTCCTGCCCTTCATGAGCTATGGCGCCTCGGCGGTCGTCGCGCACCTCATCTGCATCGGGCTCCTGCTGCGGGTCTCGATGGAGGGCTCGGGCGGTGATCCGCTGCCCCGACCGGGAGAGGTGACGACATGATGTTCCGCGGCAAGGTGCGCACCATCCACTTCATCGGGATCGGTGGCATCGGCATGAGCGGCATCGCCGAGGTGCTGCTGACCCAGGGCTTCGATGTCACCGGCACCGATCTCAAGCGCGGCGACGCGGTGGTTCACCTCGAGAAGCTCGGGGCGAAGGTGATCATCGGCCACGGGCCCGACAACATCGGCGACGCGGACGTGGTCGTGCGCTCGACCGCGGTGGGCGAGGACAACGTCGAGGTGGTCGCGGCGAGGGAGCGGCGCATCCCGGTGATCCGGCGGGCGGAGATGCTCGCGGAGCTGATGCGGCTCAAGTACGGCATCGCGGTGGCCGGCACCCACGGCAAGACCACGACCACGTCGATGCTGGCGACCTGCCTGGCGGCCGGCGGCATGGACCCGACCATCGTGATTGGCGGGCGGCTCGACAACCTCGGCGGCACCAACGCGCGCCTGGGCCAGGGCGAGTACCTGGTGGCCGAGGCCGACGAGAGCGACGGCAGCTTCCTGCACCTGGCGCCCACGGTGGCGCTCGTCACCAACGTCGACCCCGAGCACCTCGACCACCACGGCACCTTCGAGGCGCTCCAGGCCACGTTCATGGACTTCGTGCGCAAGGTGCCGTTCTACGGCTTTGCGGTGCTGTGCGCCGATCATCCCGTCGTGCAGGCGATGATCCCTCACGTCGGGCGCCGCGTCGTCACCTACGGCCTGTCACGCCAGGCGGACTACCGCGCCTCCCGGGTCCGCCACGACGGCATCACCACCACCTTCCAGGTGCACTACCGCGAGCTGACCCTGGGCGAGGTCAGCCTGGACATGCCGGGCGATCACAACGTCACCAACGCGCTCGGCGCCATCGCGACCGCCATGGAGCTGGAGATCGCGTTCACCACCGTGCGCGAGGCGCTCCACCGCTTCACCGGCGTGCAGCGGCGCTTCACCCTGCGCGGCGAGCAGCGCGGCGTGCTGGTCGTCGACGACTACGGCCACCACCCGGTCGAGATCGCTGCGACCCTGGCCGCCGCCGAGGCCGCCTACCCGGAGCGCAGGATCTTCGCCGTCTTCCAGCCGCACCGCTTCAGTCGGGTGCAGAACCACTGGGACGCCTTCTGCGCCGCCTTCAACCAGGCGACCGAGGTCGTGGTGTGCCCGATCTACCCGGCGGGTGAGAAGCCCATCGCCGGCGTCGACCACCACACCCTGGGCCGGGCGATCAGCGACCGCGGCCACCGGGCGGTCACCGTGGTGGAGGACCTGGACCAGGCGACGAAGGAGCTGGCCGCCCGGGTTGGCGACGGCGATCTCGTCATCACGCTGGGTGCGGGCAACGTGAACCAGGTGTGCGACGACCTCCTGGCGGCGCTCGGAGACGGGGGGTGAGCTCCCTGCGCGCTGCCCTGCCTCCCGGCGTCGTCGCGCGTCAGGCGGAGCCGTTGTCTCGGCACACGCCGCTGCGGACCGGGGGGCCGTGTGCCTGGTTCCTGGTCGTGCACCGGGTCGATGCGCTGGGCGGCACGCTGGATCTGCTCAAGGAGCGCGGGATCTCCTGGAACATCCTTGGCGCTGGCACGCGCAAGGTATTCCGGGATGGGGAGGCCGGTGGGGCGATGATCCGCCTGGGAACCGAGCTTCAGCGCCTGGAGACCGACGGGCCCGCCTGGACGGTGGGGGCGGGGGTGCCCTGTGCGGCGCTCGCCTGGGCGGCTGCCGAGGCCGGTCGCACGGGGCTTCAGGCCCTCGCGCGGATCCCCGGGACCCTCGGGGCGGCGCTCGCCAATGACGAGGGCGACTGGCGCGCGCACTTCGCCGAGGTGGCGGAGTTCCGCCGGGGGCAGGTGAGCTGGCGCGAGCAGGAGAAGTCGCTGAACTCCAAGCTCATCCTGGGCGCGCGCCTGGATCTGCCCCACGAGGATCGCGACCGGGTGGTGGCGGCGACCGCGGACGTCCTGCGCGGCGCCACCGCCCTGCCCACCTGGTACGAGCGTCCCAAGCGCGGCACCGCCGAGGCCGAGCTGCGCCGGGTGCAGATGGCCGGGGTGCGCCTGCGCGGGGTCTGCATCCCCGAGGCCGCGCCCGAGATGATCGTCAACGTGGGCAAGGGTCCCGCGAGCGACCTGAAGCTCCTTCACTCCTCCGCCCTCAAGCGCGTCAAGCAGCTGCGTGGGGTGGAGCTTTCGTCCGCCGTGACGTGGACCGGGAGGTCCTGATGAGCCAGCCGAAGGTGGGTGTGCTGATGGGAGGCCTGTCGACCGAGCGGGACATCTCGCTCCAGTCGGGCCAGGCGGTGCTGAAGGCCCTGCAGGGTCGCGGGCACGACGCGGTCGCTGTCATCGTGGATCGCGACCTGCCGCGATCGCTGGTCGAGCAGGGGATCGACGTCGCCTGGATCGCGCTGCACGGCCGCTTCGGCGAGGACGGCTGCGTGCAGGGCCTGCTCGAGGTGATGGGCATTCCCTACACGGGCTCCGGCGTGCGCGCGTCGGCCGTCGCCATGGACAAGGTCGCGACCAAGCGCGCGGTCGCCCACCTGGACGCCGTGCGCCTCGCCGACGACCACATCGTGCGCCGCGGCGAGACCTGGCCGGCGGATCTGCCCGTGCCCGCCGTCATCAAGCCCGCCGTCGGTGGATCCTCCATCGGCGTGAGCGTCGCGCCGGATGTGGCTGCGCGAGATGGGGCTATCGAGGCGGCACTCGAGCTGGATGGCGTGGTGCTGGTGGAGGCGTACGTCACCGGTCGGGAGATCACGGCGGCGGTGCTCGACGGGGTCGCTCTGCCCATCGTGGCCATCGATCCGGTCGACGGCTGGTTCGACCTCGCGGCGAAGTATCAGAAGGGCAGGACCGTCTACACCGTGCCCGCGCCCATCCCCGACGAGGCGGCGCACCAGGCCCAGCAGGCGGCGCTCGCGGCCTACCGCGCCATCGGATGCACCGGGCTCGCCCGCGCGGACTTCATCCTGCCCCCCGATGGATCGCCCCCGGTGTTCCTGGAGATCAACACGCTGCCGGGCATGACGCCGACCAGTCTCTCGCCCATGGCAGCGGGGGAGGTGGGCATCGACTTTGCCGACCTGTGCGAGAAGATCCTCGCCGGAGCGCACCGGATGGAGGCCGAGGTGGACCTGGGCTGATGGGGCATTGCAGCGACCGGACTGGCACCCCTGCGCGTGTCTGGATCGAAAACCCGCGGCCCCCCCTTGATCCCGCACGTCGACCTCGGTAGAACGAAGCGACCCCTTCGGCGCGTTCACCCGCCCGACGTCCCTGCAGCGCCCGCTGCCCGACCGCATGGTCACCCCCTCCGCGACCCCGCGTCGCACCTTCCTTCCCCCGCGATCCCGTCGCACCCCGCCCCCCTCGCTCCCGCGAGACGGCACCCGGAACCCCGGTTCCGGCCCACCCCACGGCCCCTCCACTCCCATGTCCTCCCCGCTGCCCGAGGCCCCGCGCCGCCGGCCCTGGACCCGACTCCTGATCGGGACCGGGATCGCTGCGGGCACTGCCGCTGCCCTGCTGGCCATCGCCGGCCTGGCGGTCGTGCGGCCGGACCTGTGGGTCGTGGAGCACGTCGTGTTCGACGGGACCGATCGCGCGGGCAGCGCTGGTCTGCGCCACCTTGCAGACCTGCGAAACGGCACCACCGTGTGGGAGGTCGACGCGGAGGCCGTGGCGCGCGGCGTGGAGCGTCACCCCTGGGTGCACCACGCGACCGCCCGCTTCGAGTGGCCCGACACCGTCGTGGTCGAGGTGACCGAGCACGTGCCGGTCGCGCTCCTGGCCAGCGGCGCCATGCACTACGTCGACGTCGAGGGCACGCCCTTTGCCCCCGCGAGCACTGACGACCTGGACTACCCCGTGCTCACCGGCATCTCCCCCGAGCTGGCCGAGCTGCAGCCGGAGGTACCGCGCAAGGCCGTGCGCAGCGCGCTCGCCCTGATGGACACCCTGGAGGCCCGCGACGTGCTCGACCGGAGCCGGATCTCCGAGGTGCACTTCGACGCGGCCCGCGGCTTCAGCGTGCAGGTCACGGGTGGCGCCCGGATCCTCTTCGATCTGGAGGGCTTCGATGCCCAGGCTGGTCGCCTCGAGCGCCTGGTCGCGTCCGGCGTCGACGTGTCGACCCCGCTCTACATCGACCTCGTGCCCGAGACGGTCGCCATCGTGCGCCCGCTCGACGCTCCGGCGCCCGCGCTGGACCCCGCCGCCCGCCCCGTCCCCCCCGCCCCCGAGGTGAGCCATGGCGAAGGATGAGGGCCAGCTCGGCCTGTTCCTGGGCGGCAAGAAGCCGGATGAGACCGGGGACTTCAGCGAGGATGCGCAGACGGTGCCGGTCGAGAAGGCCGCTCCGCCGCGCCGACGCGGGTTCATCGAGATCCTCGAGATCGAC
>CALATR010000043.1 GCA_937891875.1 uncultured Pseudomonadota bacterium
CCCGCTCGCAGCAACGCGACTCCCCGCCAGCGGACCTCCGACCCGCCACTCCCCTGCCCGCGGCAACGCGACTCCCCGCCAGCACCTGCGACGCTGCCGGCGACTAGATCACCGCCTCCTCGATCCTCTCCCTCACCGCCTCCCAGTCGATCGCCTCCCCCGCCGGTGCGATCAGCTCGACCCGGCTGTCCCGCCGCCAGCCCGTGGGCTCCGTCGCGACCTCGTCCGGGCTCGCCTGGATGGCGAGCCAGGCGCCGGGGGTGCGGAACAGGCCCTTGACCCGCAGGGCGCCCTCGGGGAGCAGGCCGGGGAGGACGAGCTCCTGCAGGGCGAAGTGCAGGCGCAGCCGGTCGAACTGGACCTCGGGGCCCCAGATGAAGCCGCAGCTGTCGGCCTGCATGCCGCTGTGCAGCTCGTGGCCGTGGGCGTCGACGGGCACGTAGCGGGTCTGGCGAGGGCGGGGATCGAGGTCGAGCCAGGCGGGGTCGAGGGCTCCGTGGGCGGCCTCGGCGACCACGACTGGCTGCGGCCAGATCTCGGCGGCGAACGCCCGGAAGCGTTCGAGGTCCTCGTCCGTGCACAGGTCGGTCTTGTTGGCGACCAGCACGTCGGCGACGGTGACCTGGTCGTTGAAGGTGGCGCTCTCGCGGACCCGGGGCTCGTCGAGGCGGCGGGGGTCGACCAGCGTGATCGTGGCGCGCACGGACACGGCGTCGCGCATGCCCTGGCGGCGCAGCATGTCGAGGATGGTCGCGGGGTGGGCGAGGCCGGTGGGCTCGATGAAGACGCGACCGGGGCGGACCTCGCGCAGGATGCGGACCAGCGACATCTGCAGGTTCACCCCGGCCGTGCAGCAGATGCAGCCGCCGGGGATCTCGGTGACCGCGACCTCGCCCTCGGACAGGAGCGCGCCGTCGATTCCGACCTCGCCGAACTCGTTGACCAGCACCGCCCATGGGGGGCCGTCGTCCTCGCGCTCGGCCAGGAGCTTGCGGATCGCGGTCGTCTTTCCGACTCCCAGGAAGCCGGTCACGATGGTGACGGGGACATCGTGGATGGGTTCCATGGTCGCTCCGCGGGCCGGGTGAGGTCTCCCCGTATGCACCCTCACTGCGCAGGCGAGCCCGAGCGAGGCACCCTGTCTCCGGTTCCACCTTGCCCTTGCATTCCTGGACAAAGGGTATACAAAAGGTGTGCACAAGCGATGCGATCTCGCTCGCAGGAGTCGTGCATGCGCCTCTGGACCTCGTACGCTCGTGTCTGCTCGATCGTCACTGCCGTGGCGCTCGCCGGGGTGTGCCCGGCGCTGGCCCAGGACGAGGGGCCGCCCGTGGAGGAGCCCGGCGCTGACGAGGCGCCCGGCGCTGACGACGCCCCCGATGCGCCCGAGCCCGACGACGCGCCCGAGCCGCCGCCGGTCGAGGAGGAGAAGGGTCCGAGCCTGCCCTCCGCCCTGTCCATCAAGCCTCCCGTCTACCCGCCCATCGCGCTGGAAGAGGGCCTGCAAGCGCGGGTCCTGGTGGAGCTGGTCCTCGACGAGGAGGGCCGGGTGCTGGACGCCAACATCCCGGAGCCAGTGGGCAACGGCTTCGACGAGGCCGTGCTGGACGTGGTCTTCGACTGGCGCTTCACCCCGGCCCGATCGGAGCGCGGCAAGGCCGTGCCCAGCCGCATCACCTACGCCTACGTGTTCGAGGCCGAGGCCGTGCCCGTGCTCTCGCTGGAGGGTCGGGTGCGCGAGGCCGGCTCCCGCGAGCCGCTCTCCTCGGTGCAGATCACCCTGGTCGGTCCCGACGGCGCCACCGAGACCGTGCGCACCGACTCCGAGGGTCGCTTCGCGGTCAACGATCTGGCCCCGGGCGCCTGGGAGCTCATCGCGACCGGCCCCGGACTCGAGCCCGAGGAGGCCGCGTTCACCGTCGCCGAGGGCAAGGTCGCCAGCGTCACCGTCTTCCCCAAGGTCACCCGGCCCTGGGAGGCGGAGGAGGCGGCCGAGGTCATCGAGGTGGTGGATCGCGCGGTCGCTCCCGAGGTCACCGAGCGCACCCTGGACGCGGACGAGATCCGCTACCTGCCCGGCAGCAACGGTGACGTCGTCAAGGCGATCCAGAACCTGCCCGGCATTGCCCGCCCCCCGCTGGGCATCGGCCAGCTCATCGTGCGCGGCACCGCCCCCGAGGACAGCGCCTACTACGTCGACGGCGTGGCCATCCCGCTGGCCTTCCACTTCGGCGGCCTGTCGACCGTCGTGCCGTCGGACGCCATCGAAGAAGTGGCGTTCCTCCCGGGCAACTTCGGCGTCCGCTACGGCCGGGTCATCGGCGGAAGCATCGACATCCGCACCACGACCAGCCTGCCCGAGCGCAGCCACGGCTTCGTCAGCGTCGACATCTTCCAGGCCAGCCTGTTTGCCGAGCAGCGGGTCAGCGACAAGACCGCCATCACCTTCGCCGGGCGTCGCTCCTACGCCGACGCCGTGCTGAACCCGATCCTCAACAACATGCCCAACCTGTCGGTCCGCGCGCCTCGCTACTACGACCTGCAGGCCCGCGTGCTGCACCGGACCGACGCCGGCACCACCTACGACGCGCTCTTCCTGCTCTCCGATGATCGCTTCCGCATCCTGGGCGTGGACGAGGACGGCGAGGAGACCCCCGCCATCGGCCTCACCCAGGCCTTCCGCCGCCTGCGCCTGCGCGTGCTCCACCCGCTCGGGGGAGGCTGGCGCAGCGAGACGTCCGCGGGCATCGGTCCCGAGACCCAGACCTTCGAGTTCGGCGGGGACGGGCAGGCCTACGAGAAGGCCTTCGCGGTCGACCTGCGTCAGGAGCTCTACCGCCCCGCGCCCTCCGACGGGGGCGTGGGCTGGCGCATCGGCCTCGACACCCGGACCGATCGCGTCTCCTACCTGATCGACGTGCCCAGCTTCGGCGGAGGCCAGGTCGAGGAGGACGTCGGCTGGCGCACCCGACCCGCAGCGTACGTCGAGCCCACCCTGGCGGTGGGCCGCTTCACCTTCGTGCCTGGCGTGCGCCTCGGCAGCCAGTTCTTCGGCAAGCACAGCTCGGTCTGGGTCGACCCGCGCTTCTCCGCCACCGCCGACGCCACCCCCACCACCCGGGTCAAGCTCGCGGTGGGCAAGTACGCCCAGCCGGGCCTGCCCCGTCAGGTGGCCGAGGTGCCGGAGCTGGGCACGACCTGGTCGGTCCAGACCTCCATCGGCCTCGAGCAGCAGGTCGGCGAGCACGTCAGCATCGAGCTCACCCGGTTCTACAACTGGCTGGGCGGCGTGGTCGTCGGGCGGGAGGACGCCTTCCGCTTCTTCACCGGACCGCCCCCGGTCGGGCCCTTCGACCTCGACCCCTACGCCAACGACGGCACCGGCCGCATCGCGGGCATCGAGGGCTCGATCAAGCTGCAGACCAACCGCCTGGTCGCTCTCGGCACGGCCACCCTGTCCCACTCGACCCGGGTGGACCGCCGGGGAGAAGAGGCCTTGTTCGCCTACGACCAGCCGGTCGTGCTCAACGCCCTGGCCTCGTACAAGCTCCCCCGTGGCTGGCGCCTGGGCGGTCGGGTCCGCTTCTCCAGCGGCAACCCCTACACCCCGGTGGTCAACCGGGTCTTCGACCACGACACCCGCGAGTTCTTCCCGGTCTACGGGGATCGCTCCAGCGCGCGCCTGCCGCCGTTCTGGTCGCTCGACGTGCGCGTGGACAAGGAGTGGACCTTCGATCGCTGGACCCTCGCCCTGTACTTCGACATCCAGAACGCCACGAACAACCAGAACATCGAGGTGATCGGGTGGACCTACGACTACTCGGAGGAGTCGCCCACCACCGGCCTGCCGCTCCTGCCCGCGTTCGGCCTGAGGGCGTCGTGGTGAGGCGCATCGCCGGCGTGGTCCTGGCCCTGTCCGCGGTCGCGTGCGGCGGTCCGGTCGAGGAGACGCTCGTCCCCGAGCTGCGCGTGCTGGCGGCCATCCCCGACGTGCCCGAGGCCGCTCCCGGCGAGGGCCTGGGCGTGCAGGTGACCGCGATCGACCCCGATGACGCAGGCTACGACGCACTCGTCTGGCTGTGCACCCCCACCGGACCCCCCGGCGCGCCCTGCCTGGAGGCGACGTCCGGCACCACCGACGGCTGGACGGCCCGGGTCGACGAGACCGGCCGCGCAGAGGGCCTCACGGTGCCCGCGGCCCTCGCTGGCGTGCTGTCGGACGAGGTCCCCGAGGTGCAGACCACGGTCTGGGTGCTGACCTGCGCTCCCGGCCTGTGTCCGCTGATCGACCGCGCTGCGGCTGCCACCGACGCCGACTCCGGCTGGGATCAGCTCGTCACCGACCTGTCCGACCCCGCCGCCCACGCCCGGGAGCTGCCGCTCGAGGGGGTCGCGCTCACCCGGCGCAGCCTGGTCGTCTCGATGCGGTCCGAAGACGCCCGCAACCAGCACCCCCGCTTCACGCGCACCCCCGACGCCGTGCAGCGGGTCGCGGTCGGCGGCGAGGTGACGCTGGACTTCGATGTCGAGGACGACGAGACCGTCGACGTGTACGGCTACACCACCCTGGGCGGCTTCGACGCCTCCTTCGTGACCGTCAGCGACCTCGGGTATGCCGACCCGACCTGGATCGTGGGCGAGGACGCGGAGTCGGGTCAGCGCGCGGAGCTGGTGGTCATCGCGAGCGATGGTCGCGGCGGAGAGGTGCTGTGGCGCGGGAGCGGTGAGGTAGAGTAGGCGGCGGGGGTGTATGCCACTCACGGATCGCCGCATGCTGGACGCCCTGTTGGCCGCGTACCCGTCGGGGTCCATCGCCGTGGTGGATCGCGAGGGGCGCTTCGTCTGCGCGGGCGGATCGCGCCTGGCACAGCGGGGGCTCACCGCCGAGGACGTCGTCGGCAAGACCGCGGTCGAGCTGTTCGGTGAGGCGCTCGGATCGAGGATGAATGCGGGCTATGAACGCTGCTTCGCCGGCGAGGCCTACGTCGATCAGCAGTCGATCGGCGGTCAGTACTTCGAGGTCTCCCACAGCCCGATCGTCGAAGACGGGGAGATCGTCGGCGCCGTGGTCGTGACTGTCGACATCTCGCCTGCGCAGGCGGAGCGTGCCCGGCGGGTCGAGGCCGAGCAGCGCTACGCCTCCCTCGTCAGCGAGTTCCCGGGCGCGACCTACCTCTTCGACAGCGAGTACCGCTACGTCATCGCCGGCGGTCGGGCGCTCTCCGGCCTGGGCTTCGACGCGGCGATGCTGGTCGGACGCTCCCCGCGTGAGGTGCTCGGTGACGCTGTCGGTGAGCGCATCGAGGGCTGGATCGACCGTGCGCTCGGCGGCGAGCCGGTCCAGGTGGACGTCGACCAGGGCGATCAGGTGTTCGAGGTGCGCTTCGTGCGCGTCCCTGAAGAGCCCTATGTCGTCTCCATCGCGGTCGACGTCACGGCGGCGCGCAGCTCCCAGCGCCGGGTCGAGGACGACCTCCTGCGCCAGGAGGCCCTGCTGCGGGAGGTGCACCACCGGGTGAAGAACCACCTCCAGGTCGTGCAGAGCCTGCTGGGCATGACCGCCCGGCGGGTGCGCAGCGAGGCGGCGCGACGCTCGCTGCTGGACGTGCGCGCGCGCCTGCAGTCCATGGCCGTCGTGCACACCGAGCTCTACCGCCAGCCGGCCGATGGCACCGTGCGGGTCGATGTCTTCCTCGAGCGGCTGCTGGCCCACCTGCGCCGCGGTCTGCCCAGCGTCGGGCGCGCGGCCTTCGAGTGCAGCCTTCAGCCCCTGGAGGTGAGCAACGACGTGGCGCTGCACCTCGGGCTCGTGCTCACCGAGCTGGTCACCAACGCCGGCGAGCACGTCCTGCCCCGGTCGAGCACCCCGCGCCTGCGGGTGGCCCTGTCGGTCGACGGGGGCGTCGCCAAGCTGGTGGTCGAGGACAGCGGACCCGGGGTCGATCTGGAGACGGCGGGGGAGGACTCGCTCGGGCTGTGGCTGGTGCGGACCCTGACCGAGGCCCACAGCGGCACGCTCACCTGCGAGCACGGGCCGCGCGGCGGGGCCTGCTTCACGGTGACCCTGTCGCTGGACCCGGCGGAGGCGGAGGCGGAGGCGGAGGCGGAGGCGGAGGCGCTGTAGGACAGGGGGCCGACGCTGTGCCAGACTGGGCCTCGTCGGAAGCACCCGTCAGGAGTGTTCGTGAGTCAGCGCCCCTCGTCCCTCGCCCGCCTCTCCCTCGCCCGCCTCTCCCTCGTCGCCCTGCTGGTGCCCCTCGCCGGATTCTCGGCCTGCGAGCGACAGTTCGTGCAGACCTGCACCCCGGTGACGAGCCCGTCCGACCCGGTGGCGCTCACCCTGCCGCCGATCCAGCAGCTGCGCCGGGAGCACGTGCGCCTGCGCTTCGAGAGCCTGGAGCTGGTCGACATCCCGGTCGAGGTCGACCTGCCCGACCGCCAGTGTACCTTCGTCACCACGCCCGACCAGGATCGGCAGGACCGCACCTGGCGCTTCCCGGCGGAGGGCGTGGAGGTGCCGTACCCGGACGTGCCCGGTGACCACACCCTGCACACGACCGAGCTGCTCTTCGAGGACCTCGGCGCGGAGCCGTCCGCCTTCACCGTGCACGCGGGACGCGACGAGAGCGACCAGTACACCGGCAGCGTGCGCGCGCCCCACGCCTCGGGCGAGCCCCTGTCGGTGCTGGTGACCGGCTCCCTCGCGCCCCCAGTGCAGTCCAAGGTCCTCGCCCTCGGCGATGCGGCAGACCTGGTCTTCCTGCTCGGCGACCTGCGCCGCAACGGGGTCGACGCCTCCAGCTGGAGCCAGCTCGCCCACGACGTGCACGCCGCCCAGCCCGATGCCCTCGTGCACACGGCCTACGGCGACCTGGAGGATCTGGACGCGGACACGGCCGCGGTCTGGCTGCGCTGGTTCAGTGGACAGGGCCGGGCCGGGTCGGGCGAGACGTACTACGCGATCGATCTCGCTGGCGTGCGGTTCATCGTGCTCGACACCCAAGATGATCGCCTGGACGCCGGTGGATCCCAGCGCAACTGGCTCGACGCCGAGCTGCGCGATGTCGTCAACGCGGACCGGCTGCGGGAGGCGGTGGTGCTGATGCACCGGGGACCGTACGACCTCGCCGAGCAGGTGCCCGCGGATGGCCTGCGGGACAACCTCGTGGGCGCGCTGAAGGACACCGGCGTCGTGCGGGTGGTGCTGTCCGGCCACGGCCACGGCTACGAGCGGTTCGACGTCGACGGCGTGCTCTACCTCGACGAAGGCGGCGGCGGCGGCGAGCTCGGAAACATCGACCACCGGGTCGACGCTGATCCCGATGGGGCCGCCCTGCGCGTGTTCAGCTCCAACACCCACGGCGCCACCCGGCTCGACTTCGCCGAAGACGGCGCGCTGACGATCACCCGCCTCGACGTGACCGGCGCCGAGGTGGACTCCGTGAGTCTGCCTGCACCCTGACGTCTGCTCGGCTAGACGCCTGGGCGTCGGAGGAACCTCGATGACTGGCAAGCCCCTCTCCTCGTTCGTCGTGGCGCTGTGCGCCGGCCTCGTCGCGTGCGGCGGCTACGGCAGCGCCTACCAGGGCTCCGTGTCCATGGCGGAGTCCACCTGCGCCCGCGCCTTCGCCTGCCAGGGCAGCTACCCGTCGGACGCCCAGTCCGCGTTCAGCGATCTGTACGGCAGCTCCGAGGACGTGTGCGTCGGTCGGATCGGGCCGGACGCCGCCCAGGAGGACGACTGGGACGCGGCTGCGGACGCCGGCACCGTCACCTACGACAAGGACGCGGCCAAGGCGTGCGTCACCGCGGTCGAGGCCCAGGCCTGCGAGGCCTTCTTCGCCGATGGCGCGCCGGAGTCCTGCCGAGTCGCGGTGGAAGGCAGCCTCGCCCTCGACGAGGAGTGCGCCATCGACGCGGAGTGCGCGTCCAACCTGTGTCAGTCCGGTCGCTGCGCCGGGGTCTCCGGAGGGGAGTGAGCATGTCAGGCACCGACTGGAGCGAGGGATGGCACTTCAGCAGCGGCGTGGGTCAGGAAGGCCCGGTGTCCGCGCAGAAGCTGGTGTCGCTGCACCTCAAGAAGCAGGTCCGCCCGGAAGATCAGGTGTGGCACCCCGGGCTGCCCGACTGGTGCTCGCTCCGCGAGGCCTGGCCCAAGCTGCGCCCGTTCAAGGACGAGGTCCTCGGCCGGTCATCCTCGGGAAAGTCCAGCAAGAAGCGTGAGTACCGCGTGGTCGAGCTCCCGGAGCTGACCACCCAGCAGATCGAGGAGATCCTCAACGCCCAGTCCGCGGAGGGGTTCGCCTACGACAACGCGATCAACCACCGCGACCGCACGCTGCTGGTGTTCCGGAAGTAGGGGGCAGCCCTCACAACACCAGCATGTCCGCGTGGTCCGGGTTCCACATGTCCGGCCCCGACAGCGCGTCTTCCAGCAGGTCCAGGTACTCGCGCCGGGGCACGGTCACCGCACCCAGGCTCTGCAGGTGCTCGGTGTGCTGCTGGCAGTCGATGAAGTGGAAGTCCCACCCGGCGAGGGTGCGGCAGAGGTGGCGCATGGCCAGCTTGCTCGCGTTGGGGTGGGCGGAGAACATGGACTCGCCGAAGAAGGCCCGGCCCATGGCGAGACCGTACAGCCCGCCGACCAGCTCGTAGCCGTCCCAGACCTCGATGCTGTGGGCGATCCCCATCCGGTAGAGGGTCTCGTAGCTGTCGCCCATGCGGTCGCTGATCCAGGTGCCGCGCTGGCCGGGGCGGTGGATGGTGGCGCAGCCGCGCACGACCTCCCGGAAGCGCAGATCGGCGGTCACCCGGTACCGGCCCTTGCGGTCCAGCTTCTTGAGGGAGTGGCTCGTGTGGAAGTCGGCCGGCCGCAGGATGCAGCGGGGGTCGGGCGAGAACCACGGAATCGGGTCTTCGGCTTCCCAAGGGAAGATCCCCTTGCTGTACGCCTCGATCAGGGTGTCGGGCTGCAGGTTGCCACCCAGGGCGACCAGGCCATCCCTGCCGGGCCTGGAGGTCCGCAGATCGGGGAAGCCGGGGGCGCACCGGGAATCCAACGTGATGGGGCGACCTGGCATTCAGAGTCCTCCAAGGCCTGTATGCCCACTCCGGGTTCCGCCAGCCACCGGATCTTCGACCGGATGTGAGGCGTGACACAGCCCCCCGGGGGTTGTATGTTTCACTGAAATGGCCTGAACGGTCCGGAGGGCGAATGGCGGCAGAGCGTGCGGAGCTGCGCGAGTTCGGCAAGTCGGTGGGGGCGATGGCTCTCATCGAGGCCATGGGGCAGCTGCACCCTGACGACGTGTTCTTCGTGGTCGACGGCGAGCGCAAGGTGCTGTTCTGGAGCGACGGGGCAGAGCGCCTGCTCGGCTACGCCGCGGACGAGGCGGTCGGCGAGCACTGCCTGAAGACGAACCGCTGCGTCGAGTGCATCCAGGGCTGCGGCCTGTCCCGCTACGGCGCCGTCCAGGACGTTCCCATCACGCTGTACACGGCCGAGGGTGCGCCGGTCGATCTGCTCAAGACTGCCCGCGGCTTCTTCGCCGAGGACGGCACCTGGCTCGGCGGGGTCGAGCTGCTCCGACCCGCCGCCAAGGGGGTCGCCGCCCCGCGCCGCAAGCCCCGTCGCCGACCGCCCGAGCGGGAGGAGTTTCACGGCATCGTGACCGTGGATCCGCAGATGCGGGAGCTGTTCCAGACCGTCCGTCACGTCGCCGAGACCGAGGGCACCGTCCTGGTCCGCGGGGAGAGCGGCACTGGCAAGGAGCTCGTCGCCCGGGCGCTCCACGAGGAGAGCCACCGCCGAGAAGCCCCCTTCGTCGCCATCAACTGCGCAGCCCTGTCCCCGGGGCTGCTCGAGAGCGAGCTGTTCGGCCACGTCCGCGGCGCCTTCACTGGCGCGGTCCGGGATCGCCCGGGCGTGTTTCAGCGTGCCCACGGCGGCACGCTCTTCCTCGACGAGATCGCCGAGCTGCCCCTCGAGCTGCAGGCCAAGCTCCTGCGCGTGCTCCAGGAGCACTGCTTCGTGCCCGTCGGTGGCACGCGCTCGGTCAAGGTCGACGTGCGCATCGTCGCCGCGACCCACCGCTCGATGCGGCAGGAGGTCCAGCAGGGACGTTTCAGGGAAGACCTGATGTATCGCCTGCGGGTCATCCCCCTGTACCTGCCGCCCCTGCGCGAGCGGAAGGGGGACATCGAGGTGCTCCTGTGGGCGTTCCTCGAGCGGCAGGCCCAGCGCGGCGGACGCGAGATCACCGACATCTCGCCCGAGGCCATGCGCGCCCTGCTCGACCACACCTGGCCGGGCAACGTGCGCGAGCTGCTCAACGTCGTCGAGTACGCCGTCGCCGTCGGGCGCGGCTCCGCGCTGGAGCTCCGGGACCTGCCGCCCGAGTTCCGCGAGGACACGCCTGCGCGGCCGGCCCTGCGCCCGACGATGACCGGTCCCGTGGACGAGCGGGCGCGGATCGTCGACGCGCTGGAGCGGACCGACAACCACATCGGAAAGGCGGCGGAGATGCTGGGCATGAGTCGCCCCACCTTCTGGCGCAAGCGCAAGAAGTACGGGATCTGAGGCCCGTTCCGAGGACCGCTCCGGGCTTGTGTCCGGGCGGGAGTGATCCGAGTGGCACGGGGTCTGCATAGGCGAGCAGACGAACCCCATCCTCGGAGCCCCGATGTCTTCGAACCTCCTGGAACGCTTCGTGCCCGCCGTCGGCTGGATGCGTCGCTACCAGATGTCCGACCTGCCCGGCGACATCACCGCGGGCCTCACGGTCGCCGTGATGCTGATCCCGCAGGGCATGGCCTACGCGATGCTCGCCGGCCTGCCCCCGATCGTCGGGCTGTACGCCTCCATCGTCCCGCTCGCCATCTACGCGCTGCTCGGCACCTCCCGCCAGCTCGCGGTCGGCCCGGTCGCCATGGTCTCGCTCATGGTCGCGTCCTCGGTCGGCGCGATGGCCCAGCCCGGCAGCGACCAGTACGTCGCCCTCGCCGTCGTGCTCGCGCTGATGGTCGGCGTCATGCAGGCGGGCATGGGCCTGCTCAAGCTCGGCTTCCTGGTCCGCTTCCTGTCGCACCCGGTGATCAGCGGCTTCACGTCTGCGGCCGCGCTCATCATCGGCCTGTCCCAGCTCAAGCACCTGCTGGGCGTGAAGCTGCCTCGGACGCACCACATCCACGAGATCATCATCGAGGCCTTCGCCCACATCCAGGACTGGAACTGGATCGCGCTGGGCATGGGTGCGGTCAGCATCGCGCTGCTGCTGGGGCTGAAGAAGTTCTCGCCGCGGGCGCCTGGCGCGCTCATCGTCGTGGCCGGCGCGACGCTCGTCACCTGGCTCTTCGGCCTCGAGCAGGGCGGGCTGTCCGTCGTCGGCGAGGTCCCCGCGGGCCTGCCCATGCCGAGCCTGCCCAGCTTCTCCCTGACCCAGCTCGGCGAGCTCGCTCCGACGGCCATCGCCATCTCCCTGGTCGCGTTCATGGAGAGCATCTCGGTCGCCAAGGCCTTCGCCGCCCGCGAGGGGTACAAGGTCGATGCCGATCAGGAGCTGCGCGCCCTGGGCCTGTCCAACGTCGCGGCGGCCTTCTTCGGCGGCTACACCGTCACCGGCGGCTTCTCCCGCACTGCGGTCAACGGCCAGGCCGGTGCGAAGACCGGCCTCGCCTCGCTCATCACCGCGGGCGCCATCGCGGTCGCCCTGCTGACGATCACCCCGCTGTTCGCGTGGCTGCCCAACACGGTGCTGTCTGCCATCGTCATGGCGGCCGTGTTCGGCCTCATCGACATCAAGGAGGTCGTGCACCTGTGGAAGGTCCGCAAGGGCGACCTGCTCCAGCTGGTGCTCACCTTCGCCGCCACCCTGGCCTTCGGCATCGAGATCGGCATCGGCGTGGGCGTCGGCTTCAGCCTGTTGCAGATCATCTGGCGCAGCGCGTCGCCCGTGATCGCCAAGCTCGGCCGGCTCCCCGGCACCACGTTCTGGCGTGACACCCAGCGGATCGACGGCCTGCAGACCTACGACGACGTGGTCGTGTTGCGCCTCGACGCCCGGCTGTACTTCGCCAACATCGCCCGCCTCGAGCAGGAGATCGACAAGACCCAGGCGGACGCGAACCGCCACGTCGTGCTCGACTGCGGCGGTATGAACGACATCGACACCTCCGCCCTCGCCCTGCTCGAGGAGCTGGCCGTCAGCCAGCACAGCCGCGGGGTCACCCTCTCGCTGGCCCGGGTGAAGGCCGCCGTGCGCGACCAGCTCAAGGCCGCCCACTTCAAGCTGCCGATCGAGGTCTACGACTCCGTCGAGGTGGCGGTGCGCACGGCGCGCGAGGAGTCTTGCGCCGATCTGCCGGTCAACACCGACGACTCCGACGATGGCCAGGTCAGCAACGGCCAGGCCGCCTGAGCGCCCGACCGCGCCCTACTCGCCCTTCGTGGGCAGGGGGGGCGCGGCCTCGACCTCCCAGGCATCGTACTTCGACGCCGGCCCCGGACCCGCGAAGACCTGCACCGCGCGCATCGGTGCAGGTCCGTTCTTGTAGGTGACCAGGGCATTCTTGGGCATGAAGATGGTGTCGCCCGGCCCGACCTCCCAGCTGCGGCCCTCGATGGTGATGGTGCCGGTGCCCTCGAGCACGTGGATGGTCTCCTCGGTGGGGTCGCGGTGCTCGGGCACCGCGACGTCCGGGGCCAGCTCCAGGATGCCCAGCCAGGCCTCGGTGCCTGCGGCGAGCTCGGTCACGTGGGCCTTGCCGTGGGGGGCGACCCGGCGGACCACGTCGGC
>CALATR010000044.1 GCA_937891875.1 uncultured Pseudomonadota bacterium
GGTCGTTGACCTTGTCACCCTTCATCGCGGCCGCCAGCGCAGACTGGTTCGCCATGGGGGTCTCCCTGGTAGGTGGCCGGCGGAAGTGCCGGTCACGAGGAGAAGGTAGGGAGATGGTCGGGGTTGGACCAAGGGAATCGGTTGCCCGGGGCTGGGCAAGGGGAGGGGATGGCGGGGCAAGCGAGGAGAAGTCGTCGACCGCGGATGCCTGTTCGGGCGGCTCGAAGCGGATCGTCCGCTATGGAGGCTGCTTTCCCGTGTTCGGAGTGCTGTGCCGACCGACGGCCAGCCCGAACGTGGGTGATGGAGAGGTCTGCCGGCGGGGTCGCGTCGTGGGCAAGCGAGGTTGGTCGTGCCATTTCATGGTGATCGCGGTCCTCCTGAACGGGCTTGCCCACTGGGAAAGTGACGTTTGACCGTGGGCGGACCCTTGCGTGCAGTGCTGGTGGGGCCGCGGGTAAGCGTGAAAGTTCCGGGACGAAGCGCATTCACGGTCGAACGGGGAGGCTTCGGAACGCCGCTTGCCCGTACTTGCCCGGACCGTGGGCAAGCGCGAAGATCGGCGTCTGGTTGTCTTCGGAGAACGGTGTCAACGGAGAAATCGGACAGATTCTGGCCTGTGCGACATTGGATGGCAGAACGGCCGCAGGCCAAGTTCCCCGAGCCGATTGGAGGCCGCATGCCGCACGCCACCCTCGTCCTGGACACGCTGGACGACATCTTGGACCGGATCCTCGCGCGGGCCGACGAGCTCGCCTACCTGACGCTCACCGACCGTACCGTCAGGCGCGACGAGACCCGGATCGGGAGGTTGGACCTGACGCCGCGAGAGCTGGGACCGTACCTCGATGACGACCTGATGGACGAAGGGCCGGTCGAGTTCGTCGAGCCGACCCAGCTGGACCCCGACGTGCTGGAGCGTGCGCTCCGACGGTGGATCATCGAGACCGCGGAAGCCCACATCGGTGGCCGCGAGTTCGCCCGCTTCCGCCTGCGCGCCTACGCGGTCAAGGGCCACGCCATGATCGGCGGGGGCATGCTCACGGCCGAGCCCCGAACGGACGCGGAGTCGACCGCGCTCGCGTCAGGTCCGGCCGAGCTGCCGGAGCCGATGTCGTTCGAGGAGCTCGAGGTCGAGTCCGCAGCCTCCGGCATGCGGGCGCTCGGCTCCTACTACGCGCAGTGGGGAGCGCTCATGCTGGGCTCGGTACGCCAGCTGCAGCACGTCAACCACTCGACCATCGACCGGCTCAACGCCCAGGTGGGCGAAGCACGTGGCCAGGTCGACGAGCTGCTCGCCGCGCTGCTGGAGACCCGCGCCGCGGCGTCCCTGAGCCAGGTGCAGCAGGACGCGGAGGTGCGGCGGCAGCAGACGAACACGATGCTCGCCCAGCAGGCGATCAACGGGATCGGCGAGGCGGCCAAGGCGTTCGCGATGGCGAAGTCGGGCGTCGACCCGTCACTGGCGAGCCTTGCACAGCGCCTGTCGGGGAGCCCGGACTTGCTGGACGCCTTGCAGGACGACGACGTGCAAGACCTGATGAACGACCCCGACAACCTCAAGGCCGTGGCTGGCATGCTCAAGCAGGCTGCCCAGGCCCAGAAGGCGATGAAGGCCGCGAAGAAGGCGGCCGGTGCCAAGGAGACGAGCGCATGAGCCGACGTAGCGACGAGAGTGACTTGCAGGGGCCCGATGGCTCCGCGTACGAAGAGGCAGCCCACTTCTACGGCCGGGCGCTGGAGCCGGCGGATCGCGCGGCGCTCGATGAGTCCCTGGAGCAGTGGCGAGGGCTCCGGGGTGAGGACCGGACGTTCGTGTTGGCGCACCTGGCGATGTTGCAGCTTCGAGCGATGGACGAGATCTGCGCTGGGCTGGAGCGGCTTGTGGAGCGGGGAGAGCGGGGAGAGCGGGGAGGGGACCTGGGTGACGAGGATGAGGTCACTGAGGAGGTTCAGCGGGCGATGGGAGGAACTCGCGGACATGGCGAAGACGCAGGAGGAGGACCTGGTCTGGAGGCTGCGTAGGCAGGCCTCGGAGACCCAGGACCAGGCGCACGCGCTCGTCGGCGGTGATTCCGAGGCAGCGTCGGCACTGGCCTTCCTCGGAGGCTCCACGGCACGCGGAGCAGGTCAGCACGCTCGGGTAGCCCGCGGACTGGGCGACAAGGTCGGTGATCTGCTCGATGCGTAGGAGATCGCAGCGCTCTACGGCGGCGACGACCGTCCGCCGCCCAGGCCGCACCCGCAAGGGGAGCTCGGTGCCGACCGTGCGCAGCTCCGCCGCAAGGGCAGCGGGGCGCCACCACAGTGTGACAGGACCCTGGCGCAGCCGCGTGGCCTGGTCGAAGTCGAGAGTGGGCAGCACCTTACGATTATCCCGGTGGCTTGCGAAGGAAGGTGCTGGGCCAAAAGCGCGGCATCTGAGTCCCCGCGGAGAGGAGACCAGCACTACGACCTACTGAGCATTTTCTCATGCAACCAGCGAGGGGGCCATTCTCTGGCCGCGTGCGATCTCTCGGTTGCTGGCATAGCGAACCCCTCGTCTTCGACGTGTTGCCCCGTTCTCAGCAGCGCCGTGTCACGACGGGGGACGATGGAGTGCCGTCGAAATGGGGCCTTCCGAGGTGCCCCCTTCACTGGGTGCATCGGTTGCGGTAAAGCGGGGTCCCCGTTGGACAGCGGATCGTCGGTCTACCCATCGGGCCAACCGCAATGCGCTCGTCCCTCGACAACCGCCCCGCCGCCAGGAACCCATGCGCAGTTCTAGCACCGCTCCCCTTCGTGAACTCCTCGACCAGTATCGAGCGGCGGGAGTCAGTCCGCGGGAACGCGGAACGTATTTCGACTTGGAGGGGGAGTGATGAGCGCGAAGGCGGGCGTCGGGGGTCGGCGGACAGAAAATGGACTGAACACGTGTTCACGTGCCCTGGATGGTCTGGGACTCGACCCGGCGCCATCGACGAGCAAGCGGCCCCCCCGCCGGCTACTCTGGGGTTAGGAACGCCGATGTCAAGCCCTATCGACACCATTCGCAAGATGCTGCTCGCCCATCAGGCAGACGACGGGGCAGCGTTTCGCCATGCTGTGGAGGAGTTGATCGGCGAAGAGCGCCGCAAGAACCACCACATCGTTGCGAAGGAGTTGGAACGCCTCCTTGACGGGGGCGGTGAGGTGCGCCGCTTGCGCCCGTTCCGAACCCTCCACGCGTGGGAGAACGAGATCCCGAAGGACGGCGATCGCGGCCTTCCTCTCCTTCACGTCATCGACCCACGGCGCGAGCTCGACGAACTGACGCTGGACGACACCGTCCGGTCAGAGCTGGACAGGTTCGTGCGCGAAGTGAGCCGCGGTGAGCTTCTGCGGGCCCATGGGGTGGCTCCACCCACTCGGATGCTTCTGTGTGGCCCACCCGGGTGCGGCAAAACCTCGGCAGCGGAGGCCGTCGCACGCGCGCTATTGCTCCCGCTTGCAGTGGTTCGCTTCGACGTGGTCATCTCCTCCTACCTGGGTGAAACCGCAGCAAACCTCCGGAAGATCTTCGATTTCATCGGCACGCGCCCCATGGTAGTGCTGTTCGACGAGTTCGATGCCATCGCGAAGCACCGGGATGACGACTTCGAGCACGGCGAACTGAAGCGGGTGGTCAACGCATTCCTACAGCTGATGGACGGAGCGCGCGGCGACAACGTATTGATCGCCGCGACGAATCATCAGGGCATGCTCGACTCGGCGGTCTGGCGCCGGTTCGACGATATCCTCTTTCTCGGGCTCCCCAACGAAGACCAGAGATTGCAGGTCTTCCTGTCCAGTCTCAGGAGCCTGACCATCGATGGATTGCCGCCATGGCGCGAGGTTGCGGGTATGACGGCTGGGATGTCGCATGCCGACATCGAACGGATCTCGAAGATGGCCATCCGCGAGGCAGTGCTGGCTGGTGACGACGCACTGCGCCCGGATAGCATTGTCTCGGCGGTAGCTCGCTATCAAGCACGCATGAGTGTGATACGAACAGCCGGAGCTCAGCCGGTCGATTCCGCCGGTCTGGGCGTCGGAGCGACTCATGCCACACCCGAAGGACAGCCAACGCCTCCCCCATCTCGAGATGCGGAAGGCGGCTCCAACGATGCCAGCACGCAAGCGCCCGCCGCCGCTGGGGGGGCCAAAGGCACCCGCGCGAGGGCCTCGCGACCAGTTCGCCCGAGATCTCGTAAGACGGGTGGGGAAGCTGGTGACGGAGACGAGAAGCAGGGTGCTGGCGGCGGGGGTTGATCCCGCGCTTGTGGTTCGAATGGAGCTGGCGCCCGGCGTCGACCTGAACAAGCTGATAGAGCGCCTGGCCGTTGCAGGCTTGGAAGTTGTCTCGGTCGACAGCAATCGCCAGGTCATCGTGGCATTTCGGGCTGACGACGATCTCTCGAGCTTCGAGGAGGCGATGAACGACTTCTCGGTTGGCCCGCGGCCCGGAGCCAAGACGTCACAGTGGGATGTCCTCGAGTACATCGAACCGGACAGCGTTCGTAGATGGGCGCGGGCTGATCGGATTGGTCCACGCCTTCGGGCGGATCAGGACGTGGTCCGATTCGATCCGAACGACCTGTACAAGCTGGACGTCGAGCTTTGGCATCCGGGGACGACCGACGGCGCCACGGCTGCCTTGGACAAGGTCCAGCAATTCGTTGGCGGCGCGCGCGATCGTGGCGCACGCGTGCTGGACACCTACGTCGGCCGCACGATCTGCTTGGTCCGGGTTGCTCTGCGTGGCGAGGACGTCGATGCGCTGCTCGAGATCTCCGAGGTGGCGGAGGTTGACCTTCCGCCGGTCGTCGACCTCCATCCATCCGGGGAACCGTCCTCGTTCACCGCGCCGCTCCCTCGCCCAGCTCCCCCTCCTGAAGGCGGTCCCCGGGTGTGCGTCCTCGACAGCGGCCTGGCGTCGGGTCATCCGCTCCTTGGTCCGTACGTAGGGGATGCTTCCTCGGTCCACAGCTCGATTACATCCGCCGCCGATCTCCATGGGCATGGCACGGCGGTCGCCGGTGCTGCGGTGTTTGGCGACCTTCGCCGTAGGCTGGAGACACGCGACTTCGACTCGACCATCACCGTCTTCAGTGCTCGCATGTTGGACGACAACAACGAGCTCGACGACGAGAAGTTGGTCGTCAACCAGATCCGAGAGGCGGTCGAGCGGTACCGAGAGCCGCCCTTCAGCTGCCGCGTGTTCAACATCGCGTTTGGTGAGCGCGAGACGTTCATCGCCAAGTCTCGCGGCCGGCAGGGAATCTGGGCGGAAGTCCTCGATATCCTGGCAGTCGAGTATGACGTGGTATTCGTGGTCGCCGCCGGCAACGTGCCTGTCATCACCTCGAACGCCGAGGAGGCCGAGCGCCTTGTGGTGTCTGCCGGTCGCCATCTGCGGGAACCGCAGCACCGACTCGTCGATCCGGCAACATCTGCCCTTGCTGTCACCGTTGGCGCCATATCCGCTCGCGCCCAGACGACGACGCCGAGGGGGGCAGGCGCAGACGACATTCGGAGGCCCGTCGCTCCAAACTCGGGGGATCCTGCTCCGTTCACCCGTGTTGGGCCCGGTGTGTTCGACGCTCTGAAGCCGGACTTCGTGGACGACGGAGGAAACCTCACCTGGTCCGGCTTCGGGTCGTTCCGAACCGTGCACCAAGATGAAGCAAACTCGGTTCTGCTCCTGAACAACCAGATGTCGGGCCTGCGAGGTTGGTTTCGCTACGACGTGGGCACGAGCTATGCCGCACCGCGGGTCGCCCGGGTCGCCGCCTTGGTGGAGCACCGGCTCCGGGTCGACCTTGGCCGCCCTCCCACGAGCAACCTGGTGCGCGCTGTTCTGGGGGCGGGAGCGGTCAGCGCGAACGACGTCGATGAGCACTGTGGCTCGGGCGCCACCGTCAACATGACCGGCTATGGGCGCGTCGACGAGGACTTCGCGCTGTGGTCGTCCGAGAGACGCGTGGTGCTGCTGAGCGAAGAGGAGCTGCCGCTGGACCACTTTGCGATGTTCGAACTACCTGTCCCCGACGAGTTCATGGCGCTTCGAGGTCGAAAGCACCTCACCGCGGCGGTTGCGTACGATCCGCCCACGCGCGCGCGCAGAGCCGAGTACCTGGGAGTGAGCCTCGACTTCAACATGTACCGAGGCATCGACCAGGACGAGCTCTTCGAGCACTACCGCACGCGCAGGAGGGATGAGGGCGTCGTTCCCAAGGTTGACCGCTACAAGCTGGGGATGACTCCAGGGGCAGGTCTGAACCGCGAGTTTCGCTGGAATCGAAGCCGAAGCACGCTTCAAGTCGGGCGGTACTCGTTCCAGCGTACCCAGAAGGACAACAAGTGGTGGCTCGTGGTCCGAGTTCGGCGTCGGTGGGCGCCCCAAGAGTACGAGAACCAGCGCTTCGCCCTGGCTGTTGTCCTGGAGGCGGACGAGGGCGACTTCTACGCGAGAGTGCAGGCACAGCTGCGGGCGCGCAGTCGAACGCGGATCAGGAGGTAGGGCCATGCAGACCACAACACGGTCGGTCCGATGCTTCCCGTCGCCAGGTGGCCACGCCGACGATTGAAGCGGAGCGTCTTCAGACGGGGGAGCAAGAGATCACTCGAGCGTGTTCACATCCGGCCACGCGCTGATTTCCGCCGCCGCCGCCACAAGGTGGTTCGGCCCGCGCCCAGCATCCGCACCCGTCTCCTTCTGCGCGCGGCCTCCTTCAACGGAGCCTGGGCGGGCTGCAGGTCGAGGTCCACGCGTGGACGACCGCGGTGCTTCCGAGCTACGGCTTGGAGTTGGACATGGGCAGTGCGATCGAGCTGCGTGATTCCGCCACGCGGCATTCATGGACCACCCGATACGCCCCCGCCACCCCACTCCGAGCCCGCCGGCTCTCGACGACCCCGCCAGGCAGCACCTTCCGGAGCTCACCGATCACCTGACGCAACCTTCGATCGAGCGCGGTCTGCCCACACCGCACGCGGCCCCGGTTGGTGATCTCGTCAGGCCACCCAGCGAGCTGGAGGTCGGCGTGAGAGCACCACTCCCCGCCGTTCTTGACCAGCCATGCGAGGACGTCGGCTGTCCGACCCTGCAGGCGAGTGGTCGCACCTCGCACGCAGACCATCGTCCCGTCCGGCGAGATGGTCATCGGCGCGCTCAGCGAGGCCAGCGCCATGGCGAGGTCGAGCGGCACATCACCGGACCCAACCAGCGCTCCCAAGTCGAGCTCGACGCCAGACGCCCCGACGCGCAGCAGGTCCGACAGAGCCACAGCCGTGCTCCAGCCGCCAGAGCGGCTCCGCAGTCGAACGCGCCGCGAGGTGCGGCTCTCCCGCTCCATGCAGATCTCCGCACCCGCGGCCTCGACCACCAGCGCCGCGCCGCTCCGCACCAGCGCGTCATCCAGCGCCCGCTGCTGCCGCACGAGATCGCTCCAAACGAGCAGACCTTCGTCTGCAGGGAAGGGGAGGCAGAACCCGTCCACGCAGCACCATCGCAGCTCTCGCCGAGAAGCGACCAGCTCCGCGCCGCCACCGCAGTCGCACGCGCCGTGCACCGTCTCTCCGTCCACCGCGTGGCGGACCTCGACCCACCCGTCGTCGGCGAGGGCTTGGAGCACCTCCTCGCCGACCTGCTCGGCCACGCGCTCCCACGCCAGAACGCTTCCAGACTGCCGCGCGAGCCAGACGGCGGCGGAGCAAGCACCGAGACGTACTCGGCATCGACCGGCGACCATCAGGGCGCCCCTGCGGCGAGGAAGCCGCGCCGGATCAGGAAGTCGCGGACGTGCTCGCCGCCCTTGCGCCAGTCGTAGGCGATCCGGTTCGGAACGGTCAGGTCGACGGAGCGGGCACGTGCATACCCAGGGACTCGCACGCGCAGTCGCGCTCCGAGCAGTTCACCCTCTTGGAGTAGTCGCGACGCCTCGTCCGCTTCAAGCGACTCGAACACGTCAGGGGAGTCGATGGACAACCGCGTGCCGAGCGGCCCAGGTGCGCGCAGGGTGAGGCGGACCAACGTGACGGCGGTCACGTTGGCCGTGGGCAGGAGCGCCCGCCTGCCCAGGTCGCGCAGGGGCTCCAAGGTCAGCAGGTCTCCGCTGCCGAACCAGTCGGGATCGTCGAAGAGCAGCTGTCCGAAGGTCTCGCGGTAGATCCCGAGCGTCGCAGCGTCCCATGCGCCGACTGAGAGCACGCCGGCTCGCACGTCGAAGTGGACGTAGTCGCGGCGTCGGGGGCGCAGTCGCAGCGTGCCAACGGTGGACCCGTCACTGCCTTGGGTGACGGTGTGTACGCACCGGAGGTTGGACCCGTGGTCGACCAGGAAGTGCAATCCGCTGCGGTCCTGGGTGAACAGGACCTGGCAGTGGTCCGTCCTGCCCAGCGCCCCGAACCGTGGGGCCAGGGATCGCTCCACGTCGCTCGCGATGATCCGCATCGGCTTGCTGGCGGCCCCGGAGAAGGTCCTCATCCGACACTGCCGAACGGCTCGGCGGAGCTCGACCGCACGGTTGAACGCGGCAGGCTCGTTCAGCGCGGTCCACAGGGCCAGTCCCCGCGGACCCACGCCGGGTGGCGCAGCGATGCCCTCGGTGGCGAGCGCGTCGCACAGCAGTCGGAAGCCGTGCGAGTCCGACACGTCCGCGATCCGGGTCAACGTGGCGCTCAGGCTACGAGAGAGGGGCTGCCCGCTCAGCAGATCACCCGGCCGGGAGGCGCCAAACAGGGGCAGGGGGGCCAGCTGTTCCCGCTCGACCAGGGCATGCGCCCACGCGCGCTCGGTCGGCCCGAGGGTGGTGAGGTCGTGCAACGTGGCAACGGCAGCGAGCATCCAGCCTCCAGTGTGAGGACAATATCTGGATGAAGTGCCAGAATTTGTCCTGGTGGCTAGTGGGTGTCCGGAAGGGGCGACGAGGCTGAGGAGGTAAGTATTCTCGTTCTAGCTTGCGAATCGTGGTTCAGGTTGCGTGTTTGTCGGACGCCCACCTAGCCAGACCCGCTCGAACGGGGGCCCACAGCCGACGTCCATCCGACGGAAGGTCCTCGGTCGCCAACGTAGGTTCAGGGCGTGCGGAGGGAGGATGACCCCCGCCGACATCAACAGCCCTGCTGCCCACGGTACGTCCGTGGCAGCCCAGTCCTCGTGCGACCGCACGAAGTGGAGTGACCATGACCGTTGTGCCCCTGTGTCTGCCGACTGCCGCAGCTCCGGCCGAACCGAGCAAGCCCGACGAGGTCGAGCGCAAGGAGCTCGCCCGGGAACTGCTGGAGGTCGCGGTGGGCCTGCACCAGGCCGGCGTGCTCGACGATTCCGCGCTGCTCGCCCACCGACTGGTAGCCCTCGAGATGGCCCTGGACGTCAAGCTGCTCTCGCTGCGGCCGACGGCCCACGGCTTTCGTACGCCGACCGAGATCGCCGAGTACCTCGGCGTCACCGCCAACCGCATCGGCCGGACGCTCTCCACTCTGGGTCTGCGGCAGGTGGCTCCGGGCCAGGCCGTGCGGGTCGTACACAAGATCGGTGGCCGATGGGTGCTGGGCTGGGCCTACGGGCCGGACGTGGTGGTGAAGCTGGCGGAGCACCTGCAGGTGCGGAGCGCGGCGTGAGCCGGGTGTGCCTCGGCGCTGAAGGTCAGCTGCGGCTGGTTGAGTGGCTCGCCGCGCTGCACACCGTCGCGGGTGGGTTCACCCAGGCGGTGTTGCCGGATGGACGCTGGGGGACGTTCCTGGCGTCCGACCCAGAGCTGCAGGGCGTGGTCCGTGCACCGGGCGTTCGAATCCGCGTTCGCGGAGTCGGTGGGCGGGCCACGCACCGCCCGACCCTCGGCTGGCACGCGCGGCGCCCGAGGCTGCTCGACGTGCACGCGCGGGGTCCGAGCCTCTGCGCGTCCGGGGATGGCCTGCTGGTCTGGACCCCCCAGGGCAAGTCGACGCTCGTCGCGGACGGCTCGCTCGATGGCGGCGATGACTGGCTCGACCTGTCCCGCGTGGTCGCCGTGTCGATGCCGGCCGACCGATCGGTGCTCGAGAGCCCGTTCCTGCTCGCCGCCTGAACTGAACCCCAGTCCGAGCCCGTGAGCTCGCCGCTGGCGAGGACGGGAGGAGTGTGTCTGTGTTCCTCGAAGCCATCGACCATGATGACGAGTTCGCCACCACCCGGATGTGGCTCACCAACGAGCTGCCGGACGACATCGACGACTGGCCGGACGGCTGGCGCCTGCGCCTGGAAGAGCGCCAGGACGCGCTCGCGGACAGCGAGGAGCTGGAGGCCGATGAGGCGCTGGCGCTGGCCGAGGAGCTGGTGCGACGGGAGTTCGACGGCGTTGATGTGTCGGGCCGTGCGCGATGACGGACGTTGATCCTCATACCAAGGCAGTTCTCGCTGCCGTGCTGGAGCTGGCTCGCACCGGCAAGCTCGGTGACCTGCTCGCCTCGGTTCCGGTCAAAGGCCTGCGGGAGGCGGCCGACGTGCTCCGGGTCGGCCGCGCAGCCATCGCCGCGAAGATTGAATCCCTGCCCCCTCACCGTCGCCCGGCGGACGTCGGCGGCACGGACCGGCCCCTCTGGTGGTGGCCGTCTCGCGAGGCCTGCGTCGCGTGGTGGGCCGACCTGCATCGGGTCGAGCCGCCGAGGCCCAGAACGAGGAAGCGCCCGTCGGTGGCGAAGGCCGACGGGCGCTCGTTGGCGGCGAGGCTGGCGGACCTGGGTCGCTAGCAGCACGATACCTGACGTGTACACGTCAAAAAGTGCTGATCAC
>CALATR010000045.1 GCA_937891875.1 uncultured Pseudomonadota bacterium
CGGGCCCTGGGCCTGGGCCCACAAGGAGTCGGCGCGGCCGTCCCAGAAGAGCCACGCGCCGTACTGGGAACCGGGGATCACCGGCGCATGGCGGGCCGTCGTGCCGATCCCCTCGGCGCGCGGCTTGCCGTCGGCAAAGCCCTTGGAGGGGTCGTGGCAGGTCACGCACGACACCGTGCCGCTGGGAGAGAGCGCGGCGTCATAGAACAGCTCCTGACCCAGATCCGCGGCGGCCGGATCGTCCGCCAGGCGGTTGGAGGGATCGGGCCGGGGCGTGGCGTCGAGGCGGAGGCTCTTCAGCTGGCGGAGCTCGGCCTGGGTCCAGACCCCAGGCTCGGGGGGCGCCTCGGGGGCCTCGCCGGCGCAGCCGAGCAGGACCACGGCGAGCAGGGCCTGGAGTGGGAGCCGCAGCATCACGGCATCCGGTAGACGAACGTGGTGGAGTCGGGGCCGGCGGGGCCGTCTACGTCGACCATGACCGTCCAGTCCCCGCCCATGTGGAACTTGAAGCCGTCTGCCGTGTAGCGGCCGCCCGGATGACGGCACACCGGCGGAGCATCCGTGTCCGCGGTCACGCACGCTCCGGGGCGCACCTTCGGCAGGGTCTCCATGCCGTGGTCGTGCTTCGGCATCCGGGCATTCAAGGAGAGCTTTCCAGTCTCGACCGGCGTGCCGTCGTCCAGGGTGACCACCGCGTGGACCTGGAACAGCTCGCCGAGGGGCGGCGGGTCCGGCTCCAGCTGGAGCGCGATGCGGTAGCGCCCGACCTGGGTCGGCCTGGCCTCACCGAAGCCGGCGTTGAACTCGGTCGGGTCCGCTGGTCGAGGGGCCGCGCCGGTACACGCGCCGAGGAGCACCACCAGGGCGAGCCCGCGGCTCATGCGCCCTCCAACACACCACCGGACGGCTCGACGGCCTCGTCGGTCGCGGCCGGGGCCGGCTTCGTGCCCGAGCGACCCGCGACCATGTCCGCGTAGAAGCTGGTGAAGAAGACGACACCCATCGCAAACCAGATGGCGAGGCCGCCCGGCATCCACATGATGACGCCGCCGAAGCGCTGGTCGACCAGGGGGTCCAGGCCGAACACCCGCGGGGCCGTCGCGTAGCCGCGGTACACCAGGTAGTCGCTGACGGTGATCAAGGCGCCCAGGCCCTTCATGGGGATGGTCAGCAGGAAGAGGTAGACCATCCGATACCCGCTCGAGAGCGGAGGGATCTCCTCGATCTTCGACCACACGGGCCACCACATGACGACCGCGGTCGCCATGAAGGAGAGGTGCTCGACGATGTGCACGTTGTGGTCCGCCAGCGCCCAGTCGTACATCGTCGGCACGTGCCACAGGTACAGGGCGAAGGTCGAGACCACGAAGGCGACCACCGGGTGCGTGATCGCGCGACCGACCTTCTGGACCCACGCGTGCTTCACCAGCGGCCGCCACATCCACGCGGGGATCCCGAGGATGAACATCGGCGGGAACAGCAGGGTGATCAGCAGGTGCTGCACCATGTGGCCGCTGAACAGGTAGAGGTCCGACAGCTCGTGCAGGGGTCCCTGCAGACTGAAGAAGACCACGAACATGCTGAACATGAAGCGGAACCACTCGCCGGGCTTCGGGCCGACGGGCGACAGGTTCCAGCGGGTGCGCAGCGGGCCGGCGAGCAGGATGTAGCCGACGACGAACAGCCCCACGCCGATCACGATCGACGGGTAGAACTCCCACTGGATCCACGCGTCCGGGGGATCGAGGGGGGGCAGGTGGTCCCAGGTCTCGACCCCGCGCGTCGGCGCGGCGCCGGTGTGGGCCCAGGCCCGGCCCAGCAGCAGTGGCAAGAGGCTGAACATGAGCCGGCCTCCTAACCACGGGTCGAACCGCCAGGCACGACCGGCAACGGCACGCTGCGGATCGCGTGCCCCAACGACGAGACCCCGACCAGCTGGCCGGGGTCTGGGGATGCGCGCGTGCGCACCGTGGTCGTGGGAAGGACTACCGCAGGGCGGCGACTTCCTCCGGCGAGATCCAGCCGTCCTGGTTTCCCCAGGAGTTGCGCTCGTACGTCATGATCGCCGCGATCTGCGCGTCGGTCAGCTGGGGCGCGAAGGCCTGCATGGCGCCGCTGTACTCCACGCCCTTGACGGTGATCTTGCCGTTGAGACCGTTGAGCACGATCTTGGCGTGACCCTCCTTGGACTTGTACCCGGGGTAGTCCGAGCCGGCGAGGGGCGGGAAGACGCCCTCGACACCCTGACCGTTCTCCATGTGGCAGGCCTGGCAGTTGATCTTGTAGAGCTCGGCGCCCTCCTTGGTGAGGAGCGCGACCTTGTCGGCCTCGGAGCCCGCGGCGTTGATCGCGTCAGCGAGTCCGCCATCGTCGGCCTTCTTGATGATCGGCATCTCGATGGGGTCGAACACCCCATCGTTGTTGGTGTCGATCTTCGTGGTGCCCAGGTACGCCACCCGGTTCTTGTCGAGCGGCGGCGAGGCGCAGTACAGCCGCTGGGAGCGGTGGCTGCGGAGCCAGCTGTTGCACGGCTGGTTGTAGATGTCGCCGTAGCGCTCCTTCACCGCGATGCTGTCCGGCCAGGGCGCCGGGCGGAACGTGTGGAACAGCACCATGAGGACCGTGACCATCAGCAGCGCGCCGATGAGCGGAGCCACGAACATCTGGGTGAAGATGGGCGGATCGTCCCACAGGTGCATGAACAGCGCGACGACCGCGACGAACTTGAACACCGACAGGCCGAGCAGGGCGCCGGCGGGCAGGTAGAACCACTCGAAGAGGGGCCCCAGCTCCACGAACGTGATGAGGCCCAGCACCGCCGCAACGACCGTGTAGAACAGCCAGCTGTGGTGCTTGTGCTCTTCCTCGTGACCATGACTGGCAGACATCAGGTGTACTCCAGCAGGTAGACGATGGTGAAGATGACGATCCAGACGATGTCGACGAAGTGCCAGTAGAGGCCGGCGACTTCGATGGCCATGCCCTCGTCACCGCGGATCCACTTCAGCCCGTACCAGACCATCGAGATGCACAGCCACAGGACGCCGATGGCGACGTGGGTGCCGTGGAAGCCGGTCAGGGTGTAGAAGGTCGAGCCAAACAGGTTGCCCTGCAGGGTCAGACCCTCGTGGAAGAAGTGGTTGAACTCGTAGACCTGGAAGCCGACGAAGCTGGCGCCGAACAGGGCCGTGACGGCCAGGAAGCCCAGCGTCATCGGCCGGTTGCCGGTCTTGGCGCCCAGGACGGCGAGCACCATGGTGAACGAACTCATCAGCAGGATGAACGTCGAGATCGACGTGACGTTCACGTCGAACACGTCCAGCGGGTAGGGCCCGACGAGGCTCTTGCCCCGGTAGGACATGTAGGTGCCGATCAGCGAGCCGAAGAAGAAGCAGTCCGAACCCAGGAAGATCCAGAAGGCCAGCTTCAGGTGCTCTACGCCCAGCGCGGCGTAGTGGTGGCTCTCGGCGTCTGTCGTCGTGACACCATGGTGGTGCTCGGCGGCGGTCGCAGACATGGAGGCTCCGGGAGGAAGGCGGGAGGGAGGGCGCGATCGCCTAGTGAGGCGTCGCGTCCTCCTTGGCCCAGAGAAGGATGGAGACGAGGAGGCCAAGCGCCATGGGCACCTGGACCGCGATCTGGGTCAGGAAGGCCGTGCTGTCGAAGGCACCATGGCCGCCACCCAGCATGAAGCACACGAAGATGCCGCCGGTGAACAGCGCCGAGACGACCGGCCAGAAGGACGGCGGGGGCATCTCGACGTGCTTGTGCGGATCGGTGTTGATCTTCTCCTGGCTGACCGGCGGGCCGCCCTCGTGCTTCTCGTCCCAGAAGGGACGATCGCTGTGCACGACAGGCACGGTCTGGAAGTTGAAGTGCGGCACCGGCGTCGGGATGGACCACTCGAGGGTGGCGGCATCCCAGGGGTCGGCCGGAGCCTTCTGGCCCTTCTTCAGCCAGCCCATGACCATGGCGATGGCGCTGATGCCGACGCCGATGGCGAGCAGGAAGGAGCCGGCGGTCGCGACCATGTTCCACAGGTCCCAGTTCAGGCCCGCGTCGTAGGTGTAGTAGCGACGGGGCATGCCGGCGGCGCCGAGGAAGTGCATCGGGAAGAAGGTGACGTTCATGCCGACGAACATCACGGCCCAGCTGATCTTGCCCAGGGTCTCGTTGAGGTAGACCCCGAACATCTTCGGCCAGTAGAAGTAGAACCCGCTGAAGAGGCCGAAGATCGCGCCGCCGAAGAGCACGTAGTGGAAGTGCGCGACGACGAAGTAGCTGTCCTGGTGCTGCAGGTCGACGGGCGGGCTGGCGTGCATGACGCCGGACAGGCCACCGATGGTGAACAGCGCCACGAAGCTCATCGCGAAGAGGCCCGCGGTGGTGAACTGGATGCGACCGCCCCACAGGGTGGCGATCCAGTTGAAGATCTTCACCGCGGTGGGCACCGCGATGATCATCGTGGTGATGGAGAAGGCCGCGTCCGCCACCGGGCCGAGACCGACGGTGAACATGTGGTGGGACCACACGCCGAAGCCGATGAAGCCGATGAGGATGCCGGAGAAGATGACGAAGGGCGCGCCGAAGAGCGGCTTCTTCGCGATGGTCGGCAGGACCTCGGACACGATGCCCATGGCCGGCAGGATGAGGATGTAGACCTCGGGGTGGCCGAACAGCCAGAAGAGGTGCTGCCACAGCAGCGGGTCACCACCGTTGGCCGGGGTGTAGAAGTTCGTGCCGTAGTTGCGGTCGAACATGAGCAGCAGCAGGCCGACGGTGATCATCGGCAGGCTCATGGCGAGCAGGAAGTTCACGACCATGGCCATCCAGGTGAAGACCGGCACGCGGAACAGGGTCATGCCCGGAGCGCGCAGGTTGAGGATGGTGGTGATGAAGTTGAAGCTCGCGACCAGGGAGGCCAGGCCGACGATCTGCAGACCGATCATCCAGAAGTCGATGGACAGGCCCGGGCTGTACTTGGCGGAGGTCTGGTTGGAGTAGCCGAACCAGCCGCCGTCCGGGACCACCGGGCCGTCGAAGACGCCGGGCATCAGGTTGAGGATGAAGGGCAGCTGGATGAACAGCGCGCCGAAGATGAAGATCCACCAGCCGTAGGCGTTGAGCCGCGGGAAGACGACGTCGCGGGCGCCGATCTGCAGAGGGATCAGGTAGTTGAAGAACGCGGCCGACAGCGGCATGACCCCGAGGAAGATCATGGTCGTCGCGTGCATGGTGAAGAGCTCGTTGTAGGTCTGCGCGGAGATGAGTCCGGCGTTCGGGACCGCGAGCTGGGCACGGACGATCAGTGCCTCGATTCCACCGAAGAGGAAGAACAGGAACGCGCTTGCAAGGTACATCTTGCCAATGCGCTTGTGGTCGACCGTGGTGATCCACGACCAGATTCCGGTTTCTTCTTCGTGGTGGACCTGGACGTCGGTCTCGGGAGCGACGGTGGCCATGGGGAACTCCGGAAGAGCTACTTGAGGGAATGCAGGTAGGCGACCAGCTTGTCGAGCTGATCGTCGGAGAAGTTGGGGTAGCCGTCGCCGTCCGAGTCATCGGACAGGCCCGCCACGACCGGCACGTTCATGCCGTCGTTGGCGCCCTTGGGACCACGGCTGATGTTGGTCCGCATGGTCGCGCCCGGCTTGATGCCGTCGGGGTTGCTGATCCAGGCCTTCAGGTTCTCGGGGGTGTTCTCGACGATGCCAGCGCCGATCCGGGCCCGCTCGCCGAAGTTGGTGAGGTTGGGGCCGAGGATGCCGCGGGCGCGGTCGTTGCCGGTGACCGCGTGGCAGCCGCCACAGCCGAGCTCGCCGAACAGCTCCTTGCCGGCCTTCGCCTGGGCGTCCGAGGCCTCCTTGGGGGCCTGCATGCCGTCGACCCAGGCGCGGAAGTCCTTCTCGGTATCGACGAAGACGTCGAACTTCATCTGGGCGTGGCTCTCACCGCAGAACTCGACGCACTCACCCATGAAGTGGAGCGGCTCGCCGTCCTTGGGCTGCATGGAGGTGCAGTCCTGGCCCTCGACGCCGCCCTCGACCGTCGCGCAGTCGGGGAGCATGGTGAACCACAGGCGGTTGGTGCGGCCGGGGACCGCGTCCCGCTTGCCGCCCAGGCGCGGAACCCAGAAGGAGTGGATGACCGAGTCCGAGGTGATCAGGAAGGAGGCCGACTTGTTCGCCGGGATGTGGATCTGGTTCGCGGTGACCAGCTCCTCCTTGATCATGTCGCCGTCGGGCACGTAGCGGAACTCCCACCACCAGCGCTTGCCGATGACCTTGACCTCGACCTTGTCGTCGGGGGCGGCATCGCCGAGCACGAAGATGGTGCGGACGGTCGGCACGAGGATCAGGATGACGATGACCACGGGGGCCAGCGTCCAGCCGATCTCGAGGGCCGGGTTGCCGTGGATCTGCTTCGGCTGCTCCGTCTGGCCCTTGTCCCGGAAGGCGACGAGCACATAGGCGTACATCGCACCGACGACGAGGGCGATGCCGATGGTCCACCAGGTGATGGTCCCGTAGACCGACTGGATGGACACCCCCATGTCGGTGATCGGGTCCACCGTGGTCATGGGGTTGGTCTCGGCCGGGAAGAGATCAGAACCGCAGGCAGTGAGGCCGAACAGGCTGATCATGGCGAGGGTGGTGAGGTGCTTGCGGACGTTCACGACCGGACTCCCTGTGCAACCTGACCCAGCTGGCCGGCTGCGAGTGCCTTCGGGGTGAATGGAATGGCGCCACCGTGTACCGAAACGCGTGCGCGCAGCAAGACTGTGCAGAGTCCCACACCCACGGGATCAGCGGATCCAAGGCGGGCATGCGACATTCCGACATGCTGCAATACGTCGTTGCACAACCCGATGCGGGCGACGCCCCCCGAGAATCGGAGGGTGCGCCCTGCGGGATGTGCGCGGACTTGGCCGGGTACGGTCACCATGGCAGGAGCAGGTCCACCATCATGAAGAGGTAGAGCAGGAACAGGTAGGCGATGGACACGGCGAACACGCGCCGGTCCGCAGACGGGTGGCGGGTCCGCATGGAGACGATGACGCTCCAGAGGAACCAGCCGCCGAGGCCGAGAGCCGCGACGCCGTAGACGATGCCCAGGTCTCCGAGGAGCACCGGCACCGCCGTCGCCGCGAGGGTGAGCAGGGTGTACACCAGGGAGCGCCAGCGGGTGGGCTGGTCGCCGACCACGTTGGGCATCATCGGGAAGCCGGCGTTGGCGTACTCGGCCTTGCGGTAGATGGCGATGGCCCAGAAGTGCGGCGGGGTCCACAGGAACACGATCGCAAACAGGATCCAGGCCTGGATGGACAGCGTGCCGTCGAGCGCTGCGCTGGCGATCAGCGGGGCCGTGGCGCCGGCCGCACCGCCGATGACGATGTTCTGCGGGGTGCGCGGCTTGAGCCACAGGGTGTAGACGCCCACGTAGAAGACGATGGTGCCGAGTGCGACCAGGGCCGCGAGCCAGCCGCCGATCCAGGCGAGGATCACGGCGCTGACGAAGGTGAGCACCAGGCCGTAGCCGAGCACGGCACCCGGGACGACGGACGCGGCCGGCAGGGGGCGCTTGCGGGTCCGGGCCATCCGCGCGTCGGTCTCACGCTCGACGTAGGCGTTCAACGCCGAGGATGCGCCACCGGCCAGGGCGGTGCCCACGAGGATCCAGAAGGCCTCCCACGGGGAGGGCCAGACCTCGCGACCCAGCGCCAGGATGGGCAGGCCGGTGAACAGCACCAGCGCGATGACCCGTGGCCGGGTGACGTCCAGGTACAGCCGTGCGCGCTCGCCCCAGGTCGGGCTGGTCGAGACGATGGCGGTATCGGGCACCTGGCTCACGAAGCCTCCGCGGCGAGGGGTTCGGTGGGACTCCGATCGGCGACAGTCGCGGCGCCCCTGAGTGGCGCCCGCCACGTCTGCACGACCAGCCACGTGGTGGCGAGCACGGTAGCAGCTGCGCCCGCGCTGTGGGCAGCCGTCACGATCCCCGGCATCTGCCACCACACATTGAGCACGCCCAGCGTGGCCTGGCCGAGCACGACAGCGAGCACGACCAGCGAGGCGAGGCCGGCAGGACCCCGACCGCGGTGCACGGCGGCGGCCACCGCGGCGAGCGCCAGCACGGTGTAGGCGCCGACCCGGTGCACGAGCTGCAGGCCGACCGCACCCTGCCAGGTGGGGAACCAGGCGCTGCCGCCGCAGTTGGGCCAGGCCGGCCCACAGGCGAGGCCCGCGTGGCTGGACGCGACCAGTCCGCCCAGGGCGAGCTGGGTCATGACGCTGATCCCCAGCACGACGACCACGGTGCGCTCGAGCAACCCGGTCGGCTCCTGGGACGGGTCGCGCTTGCGCCACAGGGTGAGCGCGGCGACCAGCAGCAGCAGGCAGAACGTGTTGCCCGCCAGCAGGTGGCTCGTGACCGTCCACTCGGCGAGGAGCTTCAGGACGGTGAGCCCGCCCAGCACGATCTGCACGGCCAGCACGACCGCGGAGATGCCCCAGAGCGGGCCGTGGGTCCGGCGCAGCTCGCGGTCCGAGAGCACGAGCCCGCCGAGCCCCAGGAAGGCCAGGCTGACGATGCCGGCCAGGGCACGGTGGCCCCACTCCAGGAAGATGTCGAGGTTCATGGAGTCGGGCACGACCTTGCCGAAGCACATCGGCCAGTCCGGGCACGCGAGCCCTGCCTCGTTGATCCGCACCGTGGACCCGAACACCAGCAGGGCGTACGTCACCACCACCAGCGCGGTGGCGGTCCACCGTGCGGCCTGTTGACGCGTGCTGGTCGGTTTCGTCGTCAGGAGCGCCTCGAATCGAAGTTCGCGGTGTATGCCACACCCTCGACGCCTTCAAAGTGCGTCCTCACACACTCCGCGCCCGTCCGTCGGATCCATCGGTCCGGACGGCATCGACTGACGCAGCAACCTGTCGTTGCGCCATCTGTTCGCGAACGATCCCGCGCCGGGGTCAGCCCTCTTCGGGCCCGCGATCCACGGTGTGCTCACCGGGAAGCGGCGGCTCGCGCTCGCACACGAAGTTCGCGTACAGGACCCGGTAGAAGAACTGGTCCGTCGGCAGGCCGTCCTCGGGGCTGTCGGGGTCCTTCGCGTCGGGGTTCGCGTCCGTCGGGAAGCCGAAGCACCAGTCCCCGCCGATGGGCTTCACGAGCGCCATGTGCAAGCCGGGGTTGCTGGCGACCGCCTCGGGGAGGGGATGCACGTCGTTGCAGAAGCCGACCTCGGTGACCTGCAGGCCAGCGCCGGCCTCCTTGCCGACCCAGCGCCACGACGAGCCGTCGGGGACGAGGCCGATGAACGCGGCGTAGCCCTGGTCACCGACGATGCCGTCGAGCACGTCCGTGACCTCGGCCAGCTCGGTCAGGTTGTCGAAGGTGGCGAGCTCTCCGCCCCAGCCGTTCGCGCCACAGGCAGCCTCGGCGCCGGTCGCCGAGACCAGCTCGGTGACATCCGGATCGGTCTGGCCGACGTGGCCGTAGTCGAGCGTGGGCATGACCGCGGCGAACTCCGAGCCCGCCGCCTGGAAGGCGTGGGTGGACGCGCCGCCGAGCACCAGCTCATCGGGGCAGATGGCCGCGACCCGACCGGTGACGTCCGCCGCCGCGTCGAGCTCGGCGTCGCTGCTGGCGTCCTCGCCGTCGTCGCAGTCGAGGTCGTTGCGCGCGGTGAGCAGCACGCCGTCGGTGGTGTC
>CALATR010000046.1 GCA_937891875.1 uncultured Pseudomonadota bacterium
CGACGAATCCCTCGGGGCGCCGCCACAGGAGCAGCCCGATCCACAAGACGATGAGTCCGCCGACCACCGCGCCGACGACCAGGACCACCTCGTCCTTGGACGGGTAGATGTCGTAGCGGAGCAGGCGGCGATCGGGGGTCAGGCAGGTCAGGCGGGAGAAGCCCCCGCCGCAGGCGATGGTGTCCGCGGCAGGGCCCCAGGCGAGGCCCCACCACACCTGGCCGTTGAGGCTGTTGCGGACCGCGCGGGTGGGGACGCCGTCGGCCACGACCCAGCCGACCGTGCTGTTGGCGAGGTTGAAGCCTGTGATCGGGCCGCCCGCGTCCAGGCGTGCGAGGGTGTGGGGGGCGTCGGGCCGGGCCACGTCCACCACGGTGAGCTCGGAGCCGCCTGCCGCGTAGATGGCGCTGCCGACGTAGTCGACCTTGACCGCGGGGCCGCCCAGGGGGAGCGACGTGATGGGGGTCATGCCGTCCGGATGGGCCGCGTCGACCAGCACGAGGTTCGAGCCGATCCCGACCGCGACCAGCCCCGGTGGGGTCATCACCGCGGTGACGGGCTCGTCTCCGAGGTCCAGCTCGCCGAGGCGCTCGACGGACTCGCCGGCCTCGAACAGCACGATCCGTCCGTCCCGCGTGCCGGCGACGAGGCGGGTGCCGATGACCATCACCGCGGTCACGTCGCCGTCGACCGGCACCGTCCGCACCCCGGGCGCGCCCTCGGCGGACGCGTCCAGCAGGGCGATCCCCGTGGTGCCCAGCGCACAGGCGGCGATGGTGCGCTGGCGGTGGGCCAGCTGCTGGCACGGGGCGGGCAGGGCCAGGTCGAGGACCGCGTCGTCGGGCGTCAGGAAGGCGAGGCGCCCATCGCTGCGACGCAGGAGCGTACCGGTCGGCACCTCCGCGAGATCGACGATGTCGGCGGGGACCTGCGCCTCGTGCTCGACGGTCTCGGGGAGCAAGCGGTACAGGGAGTGGGCCACCACCCGACCGAAGGGGACCGTGAGCAGGATGAGCGCGAACACCACGGCTACGGCGCCCCAGGCGAGGGCGTGCTGCAGCGCGGTCGGTCGGCTCGGCGCGGGCGCTTGGATCGTCTCTCCTGATCGTGGGCGCAACTTAGCTGAAGTCCCCGTTCGTGCCGACGACAATAGACCCCCCTGGTCGCCGTGACCGCAGCCAGAGAGGATGCTCCGTTGCCCGAGACCCATGCCCGCCGCGAGGACCTGCCGCGCACGTCGCTGCCGGTCTGGATCGGGGCCATCAGCGCAGCCGCGCTCGCCGCTGCCTTCCTGCTGCTGCCCTACCGGACGCTGATCACCCGGGTGATCCTCGACGACGCCTTCTACTACGTGCGCGTCGCGCTCAACGTCACCGCCGGGCAGGGGATCACCTACGACGGGGTCACCTACACCAACGGCTTTCACCCCCTGTGGGGCGTGCTGCTCCTGCTGCCCGCCCTGTCCGGCTCGGACGTGTTCACGCTCTACGCGGCCCTCGCCCTGTCCGCGGGCTTCGTCGCGCTGGGGGTGTGGTCGCTGGTGGTGCTCGCCCGGGAGCTGTCCTGGGGGCCCACCGCTGCGCTGATCGCGGTCGCCGTGTTCGTGTTCCCCCGGGTCGACCTGTACATGAGCCTGATGGAGTCGGGGCCGTCAGCGGCGCTGCTCCTGGTCGGTCTCGCGCTCGGCACCCGCTACCGCTGGCTCACCACCGAGTCCTACCCCCAGGCCGTCGCCTTCGGGCTGTGGCTCGCCACCATCTTCCTGGTGCGGCTCGACTTTGCCTTCATCGTCGGGACCGCGGCGCTCGCCGCCGTGTTCCTGCGCTTCAGGTCCGGTCGTCCGATCCGGGCCTGGCTGCCGCCGCTCACCGTGGCTGGCCTCGCCGCAGCGCTCCCTGCTGCTGCATACCTGATCGCAAATCGCATCACGTTTGCACACTTCGTTCCGGTGTCCGGACGGAAGAAGCACGTCTTCCTCCTGGACCTGGACGACCCCGTCGGCACCGTGCTGGGCGGTGTCGGTCGCATGGGCGAGAAGCTGGGGCTGTCGCTGACTCCGACGCTCGGACTCGTGCTCGCCGGGCTCATCCTCGTGATTGTGGTGACGGTCTGGCTGCGGCGCCGCGTGGTGGCGGAGCTGGGGGACCGCGCGCCGCGCCTGCTGGCCGGCGGCATGCTCCCCGTGCTGATCGTCGGCATGGTCGCTCGCGCGATCTACATGCGGCTCTTTGTCGCACTCGAGGCCAACACGGTGCCCTGGTATTGGGTGCCCGAATACGTCACGATCGCGTGTCTGGCGGGATACGCGGCGGCGGTGATGCTCGCGCGGCTCCGGATTGCGTACAGTCCGTTGCCCCGCGTTGCCCCGTGGATCCTGCTCGCCGTGGCCTGGCCGCTCGGCATCACCTTCGTGGTTCGTGACAACGGGTTCTTCGTGCAGACCCCGCCCAG
This sequence comes from uncultured Pseudomonadota bacterium, assembly GCA_937891875.1. Taxonomy (GTDB): domain Bacteria; phylum Myxococcota_A; class UBA796; order UBA796; genus REDI01. The sequence continues at coordinate 2,452 of CALATR010000046.1, forward strand.
CATGGTCCTGGACGCGGCCGACTGGGCCCGGGAGCAGGAGCGCTTCACCCGGTGCGGCTTCTACGACTCAGGCCTGTTCTCCTGGGCGTCCGGGATCCCCTGCGTGTCCCTCAACGGGCTGATCAGCGACGAGGAGACCATGCTCGCCTCCAAGGACGAGCGCTTCGACTGGATCATGGACGAGCACGGAGTGGACGTCTACGTCGAGTACTGCACCGACGACCAGATCGAGCGGGCACCGCCCGGTGGGGTGATCTGGCACAGCGAGCACGCCGAGCGACTGCGCCGTCTGGACGGGCATTCCGTGCGCCTGTGCCTGTTCGACCGCAGCGTCTACGACCCCTACCGGGATCCGCACTGGAAACGGCCGTGATCGCGATACCGGGCCGCGTGTTCTTTTCGTGTGAACAGGAAGTTTTTCATCGATGCAAGTGAAGTGAGAGCGGTCGACCCCACCGTTCAGGGGTCGTGGAATGCGAGGTTCCAGGGAGCCAAACAGGTGCGGTGACCGTCCGTGGACGGCAGGACGGGCTGTCTTCGGATCCGGGAGCGCGTAAAGTCCGTCCAGATTCCGATGTACAGGGTCGGACGCTTCCCCCCCGGGGTGTCCCCTCGAGTCGGAGCGAGTTCGTGGAGAGAGCGATGCATTGCGCAGGACGGGACGGCAACGAGTTGACGCCTCCCCCGGCCGCCCCCGAGGGCGAGCTGGAGGACTTGCTCGAGGACGCCCTCGGACTGCTCGATGGTCTGGATCCGGTCGAGATCGTCGAGGCAGGTCCCGACGAGGACGCGAGCGATCCACCGACGAACCCGACCCGGGCCAACCTGATGTTCGTCGGCACCATCCGGGCAGAGAGCGGCTCGGCGAAGGGACGGTACCGTCGGTTGATCGAGCCCCAGACGGAGGTCGCCCCTCCGCGACGTCCGTCCGTGGCAGCGGTCGCAGATCAGGAGCCGTCCGACGCCTACGCGACGCGCGCGTTCGAGAGGACCACCGTCCAGCCGTTCTCGGACATCACCGCCGACGACGCGGATGTCGAGGAATCGGTGGGGGTCGACGAGGAGGATGCCGAGACGCCTCGGATCCCCCGGAGGCACCAGGCACCAGGCGGTGCACTCTCCGGGCCCTGAAGAGAGCGGTGATGTCCACGAGCCGACCATGGACACCAAATCGGTCGATTCTTCCCTCAAGGCAGGTGGACTGCCGTCGATGAGTGGAACGAACCCGAACGGCCTCACCCCGGACCCCTCCACGACGACTCCTCCCCCCCGGCGCACGCCGTGGCTGGAGATCGCCGTGGTAGCGTCCATCCTGGGCATCCTCGGCCTTACGGTACTCGTGCTTTCAGTGTTGTTCTTCGCAACCTGATCCGATAGCGTAGTCAATCGGTACCCGGAGCTTCCGTGTCAGAGACCGCCGCGCAGGGAACACTCGCCTTCGCGACCTGGATCCAGGTCGCGGAGCTCGAGGACCTCACCGGCAACGCCACGTTCGGTGCACACATCCAGGTCGGCTTCGACAAGGGGCGGATCGTGGGTGCACGGGCGGGCGAGGCGGAGGGCCTGGACGGTCTCGTCGCGGCGTTCCTGGCCGACCCCAGCCGGGGGGGCCTGACCCGCGGTGAGCCGCTCCGCCACGGCCTGTCCCTCGACGCGACGGGCGCGCTGCTCACCGGGCTGCGCCTCGTCGACGAGTGGGAGCGCCTCCAGGCCCAGGTCTTCTCGACCCAGGGCGATGCCCCGGAGCGCCTCGCGCCGTGCTGGGAGTACTTCGACGGCCAGCGCACGGTCGTGGAGGTGTTCGTCGCCGGCGGGCTGCTCCCCGGCCTGAACGTCGACGCCCTCGCGTCCGCCACGGAGCAGGGACTGCTGGTCCCTGCGGCCGCCCCCAACCCGGACCGGGCGCGGGAGATCCTCCAGAGCGGGGTGCTCTCCGTTCCCCACGATGACGACTCCGCCGCGCCCGCGGGCCCGGGCCCCCGGGACCTCGGACCGCAGGACGACGAGACCGACGAGGCGCCCGCTCCGCCTGTGGCGAAGACCATCGCCCAGCCGGCTCCCCCGCCGGTGCAGGTCGACTCCACCGCTTCCTTCTGGGACCTCATGGACCGGGCGCACGACCTCACGCGCAGCCGCGACTTCGCCTCGGCGGAGAGCTGCCTGCGCCGGGCGCTGGAGCTCCGGCCGGGCGACGCCCTCGCCACCCAGAACCTCCGCCGCATCTCACGACTCGCACAGCGTGGCTGATCCCTGGAGAACGCCGTGACAGCTGGACTCGAAACGACCATCAACAGCCTGCTCCAGGCGACCAACATGCTCTCGGGCTTCCCGTGGTCCCTGGTCTGTACCGAGACCGGGCTCCTGGTCGCCTCGGCGGGCTCGGAGGACCTCTCCCTGGTCGCCGCTGGCGTGACCAGCCTGTTCGACGACATCGTCGGCCGCGCCGAGCGGGACCTCGAGTTCGAGGGCGTGGACGAGCTGACCGTGCTCGACCGTCGGCAGGGCCGCTTCGTCGTCCGCCCCCTGCTCGCCAACGACGCGGGCGAGCGCCTCTTCCTGGTCGTCTTGGTCCCCCGGGACAAGACCTGGCGCCGTGCCACGAACCAGCTCGCCAAGCGGCTCGTCCCGCTCCTCGAGCCCCTCATCGATCTCGGTGACGACGGAGGTGGTGATGCCGACTGATCCCGCTACCAGCGGCAAGTCCGGCGAGCTCGATCTCGAGGCCAGCCCGCTGTTCGACCTCGAGCTGTCCGAGGCCCTGTCCAACCTGGACGTGGACCTGCTCCTCGACGAGCAGGCCCTGCCCCGGGAGGAGGGCGCCGAGGGGGCCGAGCCGGCCGCGTCGGACCGCTTCGACACCTCCCACCTGCTCGACCTGGGCCGCGATCTGTCGACCCAGTACGTCGACGTGGTCGCGAACTACGCGAGCGAGGTGTTCGCCTCGGTCAGCCCGGACGCCAGCCGCGCCCAGGTGCTCGCCGCCCTGGCGAACCTGGCGGACCTGTCCGCCGCGACCCACGACCACGCGCTCGCCGCGCGGGTGAAGGCGCTGGCGGCGATCGTCGACGAGGCCGTGCCCCGCGGCAAGCGCGATCGGTCCCGCTACGTGACCCGCCTGCGTGAGGCCATCGAGTCGTTCGGCGAGCTGCTCGACGGGGAGGGCCGTACCCGCCTGCTCCGCATCGTGCGCTACCGGGTGCACGGTGATCCGGTCCTCGGCTTCCTCCAGGGGATCCGCGGCGTCGGCAAGAAGCGCCTGGAGCGCCTCTACCTGGCCGGCCTGAACGACCTCGATCGCCTCGTCGATGCCGATGCGGACGACATCGCCCTCGTCGCCGGGCTGCCGCTCTCGGTCGCCATGCGGGTCCAGCGCGAGAGCCGCGCCTTCGCCGAGGCCGAGCGCAAGCGCGCCCTGCACGCCCTGTCCGAGCGCGCCGACTGGCTCATGCGCTCCATCGGTGACCTCGATCCCACGGACGAGGAGCAGCTGGAGCTGATCCGCTCGGCCCGCAAGGCCATGCAGCACCTCGAGAACATGCTCGCGCGCCTGGAGGCGACATGAACACCAAGGAACTCGTCCTGCGCATCGCCGCCCGGGCTGACTGTACCCAGGCCCAGGCCCGCCTCGTGCTCAAGGCCCTCGGCGAAGAGCTCGAGGCTGCCCTGGCCGAGGGGGAGGAGGTTCGCCTCGCCGGACTCGGCACGTTCTCCCAGTCCTGGACCGAGCCCCGCCTCGTGCGCGGCATCGGCCAAGGCCGTCGACGCCTGCTCGACGGTCACTACCGCTTGCGCTTCCGCCCTGCGGGCGCGCTGAAGGCTGCGGTGCGTTCGCGCTCCGAGAGCCTGTTGAAGGAGCCCGCCCACCAGGATGCCTGGCGAATGGCGGACACCCTGCTCGCCGACCTGGCCGCCTATGGCCCGCTTCGAAGCCTGAAGCTCGACGACGCTGACCTCTCCGACGAGCAGGTCCGCGAGAAGCTCGCGCTGTTGGCTGGAGCGGACTGGGCGGCAGCCGTTCAGACCTACGAGCGTCGCGTTCCCGCTGACGTCCGTGAGGCCTGTGATCACCTGGTGCTGGCCGCCCGCCAGCGCTTCCGTTCTTGACCCGAAGCTGAATCAATCCCCCGCCCAGTGATCTGGGACCACGCCCCCGGAGGCACCCATGAGCCGCGCCGAGAACATGAACCGCGCCATCCGCGCCCTGTCCACCACCACCCCTGACGTCGAGGCCGCCGCGGTCGTCGACAACGATGGCCTGATGATGGCCTCCTCGCTTCCCCAGGACATCGACGAGGAGAGCGTCGCCGCGATGAGCGCCGCCCTGCTCGGCATCTCCGAGCGGATCTCGATGGAGCTGGGCCGTGGTGACTTCCAGCTCAACCTGGTCCGTGGCGCCAAGGGCCTCACGCTGATGACCCGCTGCGGCCCCGACGCCGTGCTCGTCGTCCTGACCACCCCGAAGGCCAAGCTCGGCCTGCTCTTCCTCGACGTCAAGCGCACGGCCTCCGAGCTGGCCAACGTGCTCGGCTAGACTGGCAACCCGCGCCCGCCATCCCGGCGGGCGCCTACTGCTCCGCTTTCCTGAACGAGGGACCCGCCCATGCCGACCATCAACGCCTCCGCCCGCCGGATCCGGGTCAAGATTGTCTACTATGGAGCGGGTCTGTCGGGGAAGACGACCAATCTCGAGAAGCTCCACCTGCACTACCCCTCGGACAATCGCGGGGACATGGTGGTGCTGGACACCGAGTCCGAGCGCACGCTGTTCTTCGACTACTTCCCCGCCCATCTGGGGAAGCTCGGAGGGTTGACCCTGCAGGTCGACTTCTTCACCGTGCCGGGCCAGTCCTTCTACAACACGACCCGCACCTCGGTCCTGCGTGGCGTGGACGGCATCGTCTTCGTCGCCGACTCGAGCCCGGATCGTGAGGTCGCCAACGAGATGTCGCTCGACAACCTCGGCGTCAACCTGGAGACCCTGGGTCGCCGCCTGGACGACATCCCGCTGGTGTTCCAGTGGAACAAGCGAGACGTGCCTGGAGCCATCGCGACGTCGGTGCTCTCCAAGCAGCTCAATCGCCGCGGAGCGCCCGAGATCGAGGCGGTGGCCGTCAAGGGCACCGGCGTCTGGGAGACCCAGAAGCTGATCCTCGGGCACACGATCGAGGCGCTGAAGCGCCAGTTTGCCCAGAAGCGTGGCGCGGTGACCTGACCCGTCGGATCCCACTGCACCAGGATCGCCGGCACAAATCAGTACGCTGGCTGCTACCCTGGGGCACAAGCGCGCTTCTAACATCTGAATCCCTGATCTCGCCGATGGCCGCCGCCATCGTGCGCTGGAGATGTCATGCCTGACGAGACCTTCGCCGAGTACGAGAAGATGAAGACCTTCCTGTCGTTCGGCGACAAGGAAGCTGCCGCCCTGCAGAGCCTGAAGCCGCTGTTCGAGCAACACGGCGGCGGCATCACCGATCGCTTCTACGAGGTGCTCGGGCAGAACGAGGCCACCGCCTCCCTCATCGAGGGTCGCGTGGATGCGCTCAAGGCCACCCACGGCGTGTGGATGATGGAGCTGTTCAGCGGCGACTACGGCCGCGGCTACTTCGACCGCCGCGAGCGGATCGGCCAGGCCCACGTGCGGATCAACCTGCCGCCCGAGTTCGTCGAGGGCGTCATGAGCTTCATCCGCGCCGAGGGCGTCGCCCTCATCAACGCGAACGTGCCCGAGGCCGACCGCGAGCTCGCGATCAGCGCGCTGATCAAGATCCTGGACCTGGATCTGATCGTCATCAACCTCGCCTACTCCGAGGAGCGCATCGACCGCATCACCCGCCTGACGGGCATGCGTCGCCGCCTCATCGAGAACATCATTCGCGCCTCGAAGAAGTAGGACCCACGGCGCGGGGGCAGCCGCCCCCGCGCCGACCCGCCCGACGAGGAAGGCCGCGCGACCTCACGGTCCGCGGCCTTCTGCTGCAGGCGCTCCGGCGACGTGCCGGAGACGAGAGGATCAGCCCAGGAACGCCCCGAGGGCGAAGAGCACGCCCCAGAGGATGCCCAGCGCGACGATGGCGCCCACGGTGATGCCGATCAGGGAGTACGGCAGGGCAGGCGCCTTGTCCGCGGCGCGCTCGGGCAGGGCGGGCGGGACGGCGGTCGGCGGATCGTCGATCTGGTCCTCGTCGTAGAACAGATCCTTCGCCTCGGAGTGCACGTAGTCGGGCTTGGGAGTCCAGGTGACCTGGCGCGGCGGCGCCGGGGTCTCCGTGGCGACGAGATCGGGCATGGCCCGGACCGCCGGCGCGTCGATGAGATCGTCTTCGTCCTCACCATCGTCGAGGGTGAGCGGCTCGTCGTGGGTCTGGGCGACGGGGCCCTCGTCCACGGGGTCCGGACCGAAGGCGAGC
>CALATR010000047.1 GCA_937891875.1 uncultured Pseudomonadota bacterium
ATCGCCGTCGTCGTCGGAGTCGACGTAGTCCAGACGCTTGTCGCCGTCGGTGTCCTTGGTGCCCTCGACCGAGCTGGGGACGTTGTCGTTGTCATCGTCGGTGTCGAGGTAGTTCGGATCGCCGTCACCATCGGTGTCGCCGGTGCCCTCGAACTTCGTGCTGATCGTGTCGCCGTCGTCGTCGACGTCCCGGTAGTCCGGGATCTTGTCCCCGTCGGTGTCGACCTCGGTGTACGCGCCGTCGAAGTCGTCGTCGATGCCGTCGCCGTCCTTGTCCGACCCCTTCGCCGTGGTCTCGGCGACGCCGTCGCCATCGGTGTCCCAGGCCTCGATGACGTCCTTGACGCCGTCACCATCGGAGTCATCGTCCAGGTAGTCCGCCGAGCCCGTGCCGTCGGTGTTGGTCGTACCCTCGACCGAGCTGGGGATGCCGTCGCCGTCGTCGTCCATGTCCATGTAGTTGGGCTGGCCGTCGCTGTCGGCGTCGGTCGTGCCCTCGGTGAGCGTCGGGATGCCGTCGGCGTCGTCGTCGGCATCGGCGTAGTTGGCGAGGCCGTCGCCGTCGAAGTCGAGCTTGGTGTACTTGCCGTCGAAGTTGTCGTCCCAGCCGTCGCCGTCCTTGTCGGTGCCGGCGGCGGTGGTGTCGGCGGTGCCGTCGAAGTCGTCATCCCAGGCCTCGACGACGTCGTTGACGCCGTCGCCGTCGGAGTCGGTGTCGCGGTAGTCGGGAGCGCCGGTGCTGTCGCTGTCCGTCGTACCCTCGGTCAGGGTCGGGATGCCATCGCCGTCGTCGTCCACGTCGCGGTAGTCGACCAGGCCGTCGGAGTCGGAGTCGGTCTTGAGCTCCGAGACCGTGTCCACGCCGTCATCGTCATCGTCGGTGTCGAGGTAGTCGTCGGTCTTGTCGCCGTCGGTGTCGATGGAGGTGGTGTAGCCATTGGGCTCGAAGGCGTTGTCGATGCCGTCGCCGTCGGAGTCCGAGCCCGAGGGCGTGGTGTCCGCGGTGCCGTCGCCGTCCGTGTCCCAGGCCTCGAGCAGGTCGCTGACGCCGTCCCCGTCGGAGTCGGTGTCCAGGTAGTTGCCGTTGCCGTCGCCGTCGGGGTTGGCCGTGCCCTCGTCCTTCGTGAGGATGCCGTCGCCGTCGTCGTCCTTGTCGTCGTAGTCCTTGGCGCCGTCCCCGTCGGTGTCGGTCTCGCAGTCGCCCTCGGTGACGTTGGTGACGCCGTCGCCATCCTCGTCGTCGCCGGGCGCCACGCTCTCGTCGGTGCAGGTGCGCAGGCCCCAGTCCAGCTCGACGCCGCCGTCACCCTTGGACGCGCCCTCGCCCTTCGAGCCCGGACGAACGAACTGCGTATAAGGGTGCTCGAACCCGGGATCCTGGAACCAGCGACCGATCACGCTCGTGTCGAGGGACGCGCCGGGGGTGCCCGAACGGGCCGGCTCGGTGACGGTCGGGTCGAAGGTGTCGCTCGCATCGTCGACGGGGCAGTCGTCGAGGTCGTCGCCGTCGCAGTCCGCGTCCCAGCCGTCTCCGCACGCGTCGAACGCGCCGGGGTGGGTCTCGGGGTCGTGGTCGTCGCAGTCCAGCGCACCGGCGAGACCGTACGCGCCGAAGCCGTCCCCGTCGGAGTCGACGTCGTGCACGAGGTTGATGTCGGTCAGCTCCGGGCTGCTCTGCCCGTCCGCCTCCAGCACCGCGAGCACGCGGGCGTACTGTCCGACGCAGGGGTCGAGGTCGACCTGGCCCTCGTCGCCGAGCCAGCCGCCAAACGGCCCCTGCCAGTCGCCCCAGGCGCCGGGGGCATCACCGCACGCGACGTAGAGGCTGATCCGGTCGCCGTCCTCGCGCAGCTCGCTCCAGCCCAGCTCGACCCACATGGCGCCCAGCCCGCCGTCCACCGCGGCGTCGCCGGACATCCAGCGGCCCTGGTAGTCGAAGGTGTCCTGGTAGCCGGCCTCGTCGGTCTGCAGTGTCAGGGCGAGGACAGGGGCGGTTCCGTCGATCCGCACGCCGACCACGGCGCGCGAGGGGTCGGGGTTGTCGAGCCACAGCCGCTCGGCACCGGCGGCGCAGTCCTCGTCGACCACGAGAGCGAGGGTGCCGACCGCCTGCCACGACCCGTCATCGGCCACCCGATCCCGAGCCGCGCCGACCACGTCCGCGCCAGGGACCTCGGCCCGAACGGTGCGACGGGTGCCGTCGGCGTAGCGCCAGGTGAGGTCGACCGCGGTGGTGCCGACGTCGCCGCGCAGGAGCAGCCACGCGCCGAGGGCGGTGCCGGTGGCGCGGGGGAGCGCGATGTCCGCGCCGGTGACGAGCTGGGCGCCCGAGCCGCCGTCGTGGTCCGGGCCGGTGCGGAAGCGCACGCCACCCACGGTGATCGTATCGGTGAGACCCGGATTTTCGTCGAGCGAGACACAGCGGTCTGCCGGGCCCGCGAAGGTGCCGTCCTCGCGCTGCAGCTCCATGCGGAAGGCGTCCGCACCATCTGCGAGCGGGCCGCGCACGAAGCTGCCCTCGGCGTCGCGCAGGCCGATGCGCTCGATGAGGATCCGGCCGTCGGCGATCCGGATGTTGTCGGCCTCGCTGGGGGACTCCGCCGGAGCACGCACCACGGGCGCGTCCGAGGCCAGGGCGATCGGAGCGACCACGCCGAGCAGCACGGAGGGGAGGAGCAGAGGGAGGGAGCGACGCATGAGAACCCCGTCAGCGGAGGACAGACAGCGCGAAAGATACCAAAGGCAGCGCCGCAGTGGGCGGCGACCCTGGGTGTCTCAACGCGCGTCGGCGCCGGGCGTGGACCCGCTCAGAACGCGCAGTCCTCGGGCAGAGGCGGGCTCCCCTCGAGCGCGGCACCGAAGGCCGTGGGCAGCTCCACCTCCTCGAATCCACCCGCGACCGTGCCCCGCAGTGCCCGCCCGCCGTAGCCCCCCGGCGCGAGGTGGGCGCGGACCACCACCTCGGTGTCCGCCTGCACGTCCACCGGGCCGCCCGAGCGGGTGAAGGGCTGCTCGTCGACGTGGCTGTGGCCGAGGATGCGGCGGTAGACCAGAGCGCTGCCGTCCGCGCTCACGACCTCCCACCAGTCGGCGTAGCGCTCGCAGCCGGTGTCGGGGCTGCGCAGGGTCACGGCGAACGTGTACCCGCCAGGCCCTCCGCTGACCGCTGCGGCGACCGCATCGGCGAGCTCGGGCGCCGTCGGGTCAGCGGTCTCGGCGACGTCGCCGGCGCAGGCAACGAGGATCAGCAGGGGCAGCGCACGCATGGGACCTCCGGCGGCTCCGATGCCGCAAGGGCCGAAGCGATGCGGCGCTCAGGCGCTCAGTCCCACAGCACCGGGTTGGTGGTGGCGCCGTACCAGCGCTTGTCCGAGGCCAGGCCCAGCAGGAAGCTGTTGCCGTTGTCGGGGGTGATCCGGACCATGCTGCCGTCGTCGGCGAAGCCGTAGAGCCGATCGTCGTAGTAGGCCATGCCGAAGAGCTTGGTGAATCCGATGACGCCGATCCACTCGGTGCGGCCGTTCTCGGGGTCGACCCGCACCAGCTCGTCCGGCTGACCCTGGCCCCCGCGGACCGACCAGTACAGGTAGCCATCGGGCAGCCCGACCAGGTCCCCCGAGGTCTCGAAGTCGCGGCTGTCGACCAGGATGCTGTCGCGGCAGGTGTCGACGTCGATGAGCCGGATCTCGCTGCCCGCGCCCGCGACCAGCTTGCCCGACGAGGTGAAGGCGAGCGCGAACGGGGGCTCGCCGACCCAGTCGCACTTCGGCACCACCTCGGCCGTCTCCGGGTCGATCTGGTACAGCACGTCGAAGGTGCCGCCGAACAGCCGCCCCTCGAGGTCGATCGCGATGTCCACGATGCCGGTGACCTCGGTCCGATCCTCCAGGTGGAAGGAGCCGATCTCGGTGATGTCACCGTTGGCGGGGTCCACCTCGAACAGCTCGCCCGACGTCTGGGCGTACAGCGGGGCCGACGCCACGGGGATCGGCAGCTTGCCCGGGTCCACGTCCGTGTCCTCGGTGTCCGGGATGACGATCGGATCGTCCGGGTCGCCGGTGACGCCGGTCTCCGAGCAGCCGACGAGGAGGACGCCGACGAGGCCGATCGCTGCGAGGGGAACGGCTGGGACGAGGAGCAGGCGCACGGACCCTCCCGGAGGGCGAATGGAGCAGGCGGGCGCTCGTACCCGGAAGCGGCGGTGCAAGCAAGGAGTCAGGCAGCCCCGAACCACAATGGGCACCCCCCGGGACTTCTGCGTTACCCTGGACTTCCAGCGCACGATGGAGACCCGATGCTCTGGCTCATCCTGGCGACCCTCGCCCCCGCGGGCACGGTCACCCAGACCCTCTCGGCCGACCACACCTACTACGAGCCCGACAGCAGCGACTGCAGCGACAAGACGTACGAGGATCGCTACGTCGGGCTGGTGCACGAGTTCACGGTCTCGGGAACCGACAACGTCGTGTTCGAGCTCGACGGCGTCGACATCGATGTGGCCGGCGATCGGGACGGCTGCGGCGGCGTCATCATGGAGGAGATCACCGTCGAGATGGACAGCGCGACGGTCGACTCGGAGACCCTGGTCGGCCTGAGCTCGTCCTGCAACTCGCTGGGCTGCGGCTCCACCGTGATGACCTCGTCCTGGACGCCGGGATCGACCTACACGCTGATCCTGACGCCCGGCACGCACTACCTCCGCTTCCGCCACTACGGTCAGCTCCGCAACAAGGACGACTACCTCTACATCGACCTCGTCAACGCCGACTACGAGTACGGCAGCGACTGGGACAGCGACGGTGAGCTGGACCCGCGGGTGGGCGGCGACGACTGCGACGACCGGGACGAGGACATCTACCCGGGCGCGCCGGAGACCTGGTACGACGGCATCGACTCCGACTGCGGCGGCGACTCCGACTACGACCAGGACGGCGACGGCTACGACTCGTCCATCGAGGCCCCGGGCGGCACTGGCACCGACTGCGACGACCTCGACGAGGACATCTACCCCGGCGCGCCGGAGACCTGGTACGACGGCGTCGACTCCGACTGCAGCGGCGGCTCCGACTACGACAAGGACGGCGACGGCCACGACTCGGCGGCGGACACCCCCGGCGGCACCGGCACCGACTGCGACGACGACGATGCGGCCATCAACCCCGACGCGGCGGAGATCTGGTACGACGGCGTCGATCAGGACTGCAGCGGCGGGTCGGACTACGACAAGGACGGCGACGGCTACGACTCGCTGGCGGACACCCCCGGCGGTGCGGGCGACGACTGCGACGACGACGACGAGAACGTCAACCCCGGCGAGACCGAGATCTGGTACGACGGCGTCGATCAGGACTGCGACAACTGGTCCGACTACGACCAGGACTTCGACGGCTTCGACCGCACCGAGGACGGCGGGGAAGACTGCAACGACCTCGACATGGCCGTCAACCCCGACGCGATCGAGATCTGGTACGACGGCACCGACCAGGACTGCGACGGCCTCTCCGACTACGACCAGGACCTGGACGGCTTCGATCGCACCGAGGACGGCGGCACCGACTGCGACGACCTCGACGAGGCGATCAACACCGACGCCGACGAGATCTGGTACGACGGCGTCGATCAGGACTGCGACGGCCTCTCCGACTACGATCAGGACGTCGATGGCTACGACAGCGACGCCCACGGCGGAGACGACTGCGACGACCTCGAGTTCGGGATCAACCCCGGCGCTGCCGAGGTCTGGTACGACGGCGTCGACCAGAACTGCGACGCGTGGTCCGACTACGATCAGGACATGGACGGCTTCGACAGCGAGGACTACAGCGGCGAGGACTGCGACGACACCGACGAGACCATCAACACCGACGCGGAGGAGACCTGGTACGACTCGGTCGACCAGGACTGCGACGGGGCCGATGACTTCGACCAGGACGGCGACGGCTACCGCAGCACCGAGGCCGACGACGGCGACGACTGCGACGATGCCGACGCGTCGGTCTTCCCAGGCGCCCGCGGCTGGGACGAGGACTGCAACTGGACCGTCGAGGACGACGGCAGCCGCCCCATCACCGGGGGTCCGGGCGCCGGTCCGTCCGGGTGCTCCTGCGACTCGGGCAGCTCCCAGGCTCCGTGGAGCGCGCTGCTCCTGGGCGGGCTGATGCTGGGTCTGCTCCGCCGGCAGCGCCGCCGCGGCTGACTCGGTCCCGCTCCTTCCGGGATCCTGACATCCCCCCCGGTTCCTGCGGTTCGCGGGGTGAACGCGCCGCTGGTCGCCGGCACTGGATCGGTGCGGCTGTGGGCACCTCTGGCCGCTCTCGGGTCCCTCTGGTAATCCTGCCTGTCTGCAACGACCCGTCTGCCGCCGGAGGTGCCCCCTGCCAGCCACCCAAGAGGTACGCAACGAGCCCGTACTGAAGCAGATCCTGTCGTTCGGGAAGGTCTTCTGGATCTCGAACGCCATGGAGATGTTCGAGCGGTTCGCCTACTACGGCGTGCGCACGGTGCTCCCGACCTACATGGTGCTGTCGATCTCGCAGGGTGGACCGGAGTTCTCCCACACCGAGAAGGGCATCATCTACATGTGGTGGGCGGCCCTGCAGTCCTGGCTGCCGGTGCTCTTCGGCGGCTACGCGGACCGCTACGGCTACAAGAACACCATCGCCGTCAGCATCGCGCTCAAGGTCGCCGGCTACCTGGTGATGGCCCACATGCTGTCGTTCTGGGGCTTCTTTGCCGGCTGCATGCTGCTCGCCACCGGCACCGCCCTGTTCAAGCCGGGCGTACAGGGCACCCTCGCCAACGTGATGCCCGAGAAGAACGCGTCCGTCGGCTGGGGCATCTTCTACCAGCTGGTCAACATCGGCGGCTTCCTCGGTCCGGTGCTCGCCGGCGTGCTCCGCCTCATGGACTGGCAGTACGTCTTCTACTCCTGCGCCGGCATCGTCAGCCTCAACTACCTGATGCTGCTGACCTACAAGGACCCCGCACCCGCGGACGGCAAGAAGGACGAGCGCCCGCCGCTGCAGGTCCTCGCCCAGACCTTCCGCGGCCTCGTGCGACCCAAGGTCCTCGTCTTCATCGTCCTGTTCAGCGGCTTCTGGTTCATGTTCAACCAGATCTTCGACATCCTGCCCAACTTCCTCGACGACTGGGTCGACTCCAGCGTGCTGTGGTCCTGGGTGGGCGCGGACGATCTCGCCGCCCGCGGCGTGCCGTTCAACCAGGAGTGGATCATCAACCTCAACCCGCTGATGATCATCTTCCTGATGGTGCCCATCGCGTGGTTGACGAACTTCACGACGCCCCTGCGCTCCATCCTGCTGGGCATCGGAATCGCCAGCATCGGCACGTTCTTCCTGGGCTTCTCGATGAGCATCTGGGTCGCGATCGGCGCCCTGTTCATCTTCAGCGTGGGCGAGATGACCTCGTCACCCAAGAAGATGGAGTACCTGGCGAGCCTCGCCGGGCCCGGCGAGAAGGGCATGTACATGGGCTTCGCCAACGCCCCGCTGGGCATCGGCTGGATGCTCGGCTCCCTGATCGGCGGCCTCTTCTACGACACCTTCGGCGACCGCACGAACCTCACCCGCGACCACCTCGAGAGCGTGTACGGGGTCTCCCCGGAGCTCCTGGACGCGCTGCCCAAGGAGGAGGTCTTCCCGGCGTTCCTCACCATCGCGGACCTGTCCCGCTCCCAGGGCGTCGACCTGCTGTGGGACACCTACAACCCGGGCATCATGTGGACGCTGTTCGCGGGCATCGGCATCACGAGCCTCATCGGTCTCGGCATCTACGACTTCGTCGTGCGACGGAGCGAGGGCGGAGCGCCTCCCGGCGACACCCCGGACCTGGAGGCGGCCGATGCTGCGAAGTAGCGCATTGATCCTGCTGCTCGCGGCGTGTGCGGTGGCGGACGAGGACGCGACCTGGGGCGAGCTGGCCTGCTCGGGCGAGGTGCAGGGCAGCCTCGAGACGAGGACCTGGTGCGACGGCGAGTGGCGCACCTGGCACGCCGAGGACAAGGCCGCGAGCGCCGGAAGGATCGTGGATGGCGTGCACCAGCCCGCCTACGCGATGTGGTGGCCGGACGGAAAGCCAGCGAGCGAGGTGAAGGGCAGCGAGGTCGTCATGTACGACGTCGCCGGCGAGGAGCAGGGCAAGGACCCGGCCCTGCCCGCGGGCGCGGACGCCTGCGACTTCGACGAGGCGGCCCGTCGGCTGGACATCACCTCGGAGGCGGGTCATCGCCGCGTCCTGTGCGAGCAGGCGGTCCTGAACGACGCGCCCGTCCCGGAGGGCGAGGGCAAGCCCCTGCACGGCCGCATGACCACCTTCTACGCCGATGGCAGCGTCGAGAGCGTGCAGTTCTACGTCGACGGCGAGCGCCACGGCCCGTTCGAGGCCTACCACCCCGGCGGCTCGGCGGGTGCGGTCGGTCCGGTGTGGGTGCGCGGCGCCTACGCGAACGGCAAGAAGCACGGTCCCTGGCTGACCTTCGACAAGGCAGGCAAGGTGTTCCAGCCCGCCGTCGAGGACGCCTGGAAGGACCACACCCCCGTGCGCACCTGGGTGCAGCAGACCGCAGGCCAGGTGGGGAGCGGGTCGTGAGCGGACGCTTCTTCGTGCTGGAGGGCCTCGACGGCGCCGGCACCACCACCCAGGCCGCCCGCCTCGCCGCCCACCTGCGCGAGCACGGACGCGAGGTCATCGAGACCCACGAGCCCACCGACGGGCCGGTGGGGCGCCTCATCCGCCAGGCTCTGCGCGGAGAGGAGGGCGCGGTCGACCGCCAGACCCTGCCCTGGATGTTCGCCGCCGACCGCGCCGACCACCTGACCCGCCTGGTCGAGCCCACCCTCGCTCGCGACGCGGACGTCATCAGCGACCGCTACCTGCACAGCTCGCTCGCGTACCAGTCCCTCGACCGTCCGCTCGACCTGGTCTACTCGTTGAACGCCGACTTTCGTGTGCCGGACTTGACGATCTTCGTCCGCGTGCCGGTCGATGTGTGCCTCGCCCGCATCGAGGCCCGAGGCGGGGTGCGGGAGATCTTCGAGAAGCGCGAGCAGCTCGCGGCGATCCTGGAGCAGTACCTGCTGGTCCTCGACCGCCTGGAAGCACGCGGCGACTCCATCGCCTACGTCAACGGTGACGCGCCCGTCGATGAGGTCGAGGCCGCCATCCGAGCCGCGGTCGCGGGCGCGTAGGGTGCGCGCACTCCAGCTCGACGGACTCGTCGACTACGCCGAGGGCCACGCGCTCATGGAGGAGCTGGTCGACCGGCGCTTCCGCGGCGAGGTCCCCGACGTGCTCCTGCTCCTGGAGCATGCGCCGGTCATCACGGTGGGTCGGGCTCGCGGCGCCCCGGAGCACGTGCTCGACCCCGGCGGCCTGCCGGTCGTGCCGGTGTCCCGCGGGGGGGACGTGACCCTGCACGGCCCCGGCCAGCTCGTCTGCTACCCGATCCTCGCCCTGCCGGAACCCCGCCGCGACCTGATCCGCCACATCCGCGCCCTGGAGCAGGCCGGCCTCGATCTGCTCTCCGACCTGGGCGTTCCCGGCCAGCGCGACCCTCGAAACTCGGGGATCTGGCTCCCCTCTGCAGACGGCGAGCCCCGAAAGGTGGGCGCGGTGGGCATCGCCTGCCGCCGCTGGGTCACCTGGCACGGCCTCGCGCTGAACCTGCAGATCGACGTGGCCGGCTTTGCCCGCATCCACCCGTGCGGGTTCGCCCCCGACACGGTCACCCGCCTGGCCGATCACGTCCCCGACTGCCCCACCCCAGCCCAGCTCGCCCCGTCCTTCGCCCCGTACCTGGCCAGCGCCCTGGACGTCGGCCTGGAGGGACCGGTCGACCGCGTCGACGGGGTCGCGGGCGCGCTCGCAGCCCTGTCGATCGGGCGTTAGCTCCGAGCGCCCGGCTGGGAGGCCCCAATGCTCGACCCGCGCCTGATCACGAACGACCCCGACCGCGTCAAGGATGCGCTCACCCGCCGCCAGAAGCCCGAGCTGCACGCGGTCGTGGACGAGCTGCTGTCCCTCGCGGACACCCGCAGCACCCTCATCAGCGAGCGCGACGAGCTGCGTGCCCAGCGCAACACCCTGTCGAAGGAGATCGGCGGGCTGTACAAGCAGGGCAAGCGCGACGAGGCCGAGGCCGCCAAGGCTCAGGTCCAGGCCGGCAACGACCGGATCGCCGTGCTGGAGGAGGAGCTGGCCGCCCTCGAGGCCAAGCGGGACATGCTCCAGTACGAGATCCCGAACATCCCCGATGATGACGTTCCCATCGGCAAGAGCGACGAGGACAACCGCGTCCTGCGCAGCTGGGGCGACATCCCCGAGTTCGACTTCGAGCCCCAGAGCCACGTCGAGGTCGGCACCCGCCTGGGCATCCTCGATCTGGACCGCTCGGCCAAGCTGACCGGCGCCCGCTTCAGCGTGCTGACCGGCGCCGGCGCCCGCCTCGAGCGCGCGCTGGTCAACCTCTTCCTCGACATCGCGAGCAGCGAGCACGGCTACACCGAGGTGATGACGCCGTACATCGTGCACAAGCGCATCCTCGAGGGCACCGGCCAGCTGCCCAAGTTCGAGCAGGACCTGTTCAAGCTCGAGGGCGAGCTGAACGGCAGCGAGGCCTACCTGATCCCCACCGCGGAGGTCCCGGTCACCAACCTCCACCGGGAGGAGATCCTCGACGAGTCGCAGCTGCCCCTGCGCTATGCGGCGTTCACCCCCTGCTTCCGCTCGGAGGCCGGCTCGGCGGGCCGCGACGTGCGCGGCATCATCCGCCAGCACCAGTTCCACAAGGTGGAGCTGGTCCAGGTGACCCGCCCCGAGGACAGCGCCGACGCCCACGAGCAGCTCACCGGCCACGCGGAGAAGGTGCTCCAGCGCCTGGGCCTGCCCTACCGGGTCGCCCTGCTGTGCACCGGAGATCTCTCGTTCAACGCCCAGCGCTGCTACGACCTCGAGGTCTGGCTGCCCAGCCAGGGCGGCTACCGCGAGATCTCGTCGTGCTCCAACTTCGGGGCGTTCCAGGCGCGGAACATGCAGCTGCGCTTCCGTCCGGATCCGGTCGACGGCAAGAAGCAGAAGCCCCGGCTCTGCCACACCATCAACGGATCGGGCCTGGCGGTCGGTCGCACCATGGTCGCCATCCTCGAGAACAACCAGCGCGCTGACGGCTCCGTCGTCCTGCCTGAAGCCCTGGTTCCGTACATGGGTGGAATCGAGGTGCTCAACACCCTTGACGCCCCCTGACCGACGCCATAGACCCCGGGTCGCTGCGCTCCCATGGAGGCGTGGCCGAGTGGTCGAAGGCAGCGGTTTTGAAAACCGCCGACCGAGAGGTCCGGGGGTTCGAATCCCTCCGCCTCCGTCCTGTTCTCTGACAATCTGCATCGTCCTGGATGGCGCCGTAAAAGGCGCTACAACGTGCATTCTGGAGTTGTGACCGAGTGGCCGAAGGTGCTCGATTGCTAATCGAGTGTGGGACCAAAATTCCACCGAGGGTTCGAATCCCTCCAACTCCGTTCCGCGTCACCTCCGCAGGCGCAAGCGCCTGCTCCGCGCATCGCAAGCTCGCTTGACCCGCAAGGGCTGGCGGGAACACGAAGCGCCTGCTCCGCGCTTCGCTCACGCTCGCTTGACCCGCATGGGTCGTCGGGCAGTGAAGAGATACGCATCTCGGCCGGTAATCGGCCATCCTGCACCCATAGCTCAATTGGATAGAGCGTCGGACTACGGATCCGAAGGTTGGGGGTTCGACTCCTCCTGGGTGCGCCACTTCCTTGTCTCGACAGCTGCTCGCAGCTGCGCCAGGACGATGCTGCCGGCCTCGGTCGGCAACCTGCACCCATAGCTCAATTGGATAGAGCGTCGGACTACGGATCCGAAGGTTGGGGGTTCGACTCCTCCTGGGTGCGCC
>CALATR010000048.1 GCA_937891875.1 uncultured Pseudomonadota bacterium
CATGTCGATCAGCGAGGTGGTCGACAGCAGCGCCACGTTCCGAAACCTGACGATGATGGAGAACAACGGTGGAGCGCACGGTGGCGGCATCGCCGTGACCGGCACCACGTCCGCCCTGCGCATCGCGAACTGCACCCTGACGGGCAACGAGGCGAGCACCGGCGGCGCGGGGATCTGGGTCGGCAGCGCCGATGCGAGCGGGGTCGACATCGTCGGCAACATCGTGGCGTGGTCGGATGGCGGCAGCGGCATCGAGACCCGGGACAGCGGCGGCGCGACCGTGCGCTACTGCCTGTCCTTCGCGACGTCTCCAGGCGGCGACTTCGCCGGCGGCGCGGCGGTCGACGTCGACGGAAACATCTCGGACAACCCCCAGTTCCGGGACTGGAGCGACGACGGCGTGTCCAACGACGATGTCTCGCTGCAGTCGGGCTCGCCCGCCGTCAACGCCGGCCCCCCGGACGGCTCCTTCGACGACACGGACGGCAGCCAGAACGACATGGGTGTGACCGGCGGTCCGGCGGCTCCCTGAACGGACCCCCGATCGCCGCACGGCCGGGGGGCGTTCACAAGACGAGTACGGCGCAGACGGGATGATCGCACGGTGTCAGGCCCGTGCGACGTCCGTCGCGCCGAGCGTTGAGTAGACTGTGGCCGAGGAGATCCAATGCTGTTTCGTGCCCTGCCGCTGCTGCTGCTCGCCACGCCCGCCCTCGCGGTCGAGGTGGAGCTGTCCCCAGGCGCCGACATCCGCGCCCTGACGTCCTCGATCAGCGCCGGCGACGTCTTCATCTTCGACGATGGCGTCTACGAGATCGACAACAACTGGGAGATCGTCGCCCCGGGCACCGAGGACAGCAAGGTGGTCTTCCGCGCGGCACCCGGCGCGAACCCGGTCATCCGCCTCAAGGAGAACGGCAACCGGATCTTCGTCATCCGCGACAGCTCCCACGTGGTCGTGCAGGGCCTGTCGTTCGAGGCCACCGACGAGCGCCAGGAGGCGGGTGGCAACGGCGTGCGCATCGAGAACTCGACCGACATCACGGTCGAGGACGGCGTCGTGACCAACACCGGCAACTCGGCGGTCGTGCTCGGCGGCGACACCGCGCGGATCACCATCCGCTCCCTCGAGATCTTCGACACCGCCAACGGCAACGGCATCTACGCCGGCTGCGGCGACGCCTCTTGCTGGACCCAGGACAGCACCTTCGAGAACCTGCTGATCCACGACATCCGCACCTACGACGAGAACCAGCGCAACGACGGCATCCAGTTCGGCCCGGGCTGCCAGTCCAACACCGTGCGCGACAACGTCATCTACGGGATCAACCGCCACGGCATCACCGCCCAGTCCACCGAGTACGGCGACCAGAACGTCATCGAGGGCAACGTCGTCTGGGACACCAACGGTGTGGGCCTGTGGATTGGCGGGGCGGCGCTGGTACGCAACAATATCGCCTTCAACAACGGTTCTCACGCGTTCTACTCGGAGAACAACCGCGGCTCGCTGGAGAACCTGGTCGTCAGCTTCAATACCTTCGCCCTGTCCGGCTCCGCGGCGCTGCGCATCGAGGACTGGACCGAGAAGCCGGGGATGGTCCTGGCGAACAACGTGATCGCCAATCCGGTCGGCTACGCGGTCGACATCTCCGACGACGACATCGACGACGGCATCCTCATCTCCACCAACGTGGTCTCGGGCCTCGTCACCGGGCTCGACCCCGAGGCGGGTCACTTCCTGGTCGGCGGCGCGTATCAGGACTTCGAGAACGTCGACGACTGGAACTTCTACCCGTCGGTCACCGCGGTCGGCCGCAACGCCGCCGACCCCTCGGGCGAGACCTTCGTGCCCGACATCGACTTCAACGGCTTCGAGCGCAACGGCAACAGCCCCACGGTCGGCGCCTACGAGTACGTGGCCGGCACCAACCCGGGCTGGCTGATCAAGCAGGACTTCAAGGTCTTCGAGGACCGCACCCGCAACAGCGACAACACCCAGGGCGGCTGCTGCAAGGGCGGCGACGGCGACGACGACGGCAATGTCGAGGAAGCGATCGTGGTGCTGCCCTTCATCGGCCTCGGCCTGCTGGCGCGGCGGCGGCGGAAGAAGCGGGGGTAGGAGGCGCGCGGCGAGTCGCGTAGCTTCCAGCGGGGGAGTGGCGGGGCGGTCCCTGGTCACTGGTCTCTGGGGCCTCCTGCCAGCGGGGGCTGCTGTCGCAAAGTGGAACCGATCCGCGGCGTGGAACCGGATGCGGGACAAGCCGTGCGGGGCGACCACGGCGTGCCTCGTCCCACCGGGCGCGCCCGCTCGGAGTCCGGGAATCCAAGGTTTCGCCGCCCCGTTCGGAGAGGGCCCCAGAGACAAGCGACCAGAGACCGTCCCGCCACTCCCCTGTTCGCAGCAACACGACTCCCCGTGGACGGATCCCGCCCCGCTGCCGATCAGTGCACGTACAACCCAGGTTCCGAGCGGATGATCCCGTTCACGAACCCGCCCTCGACGCCGATGTCCAGCGTCTCGTCGCCTTGACTCGAGAAGCGTGAGGCCACGCGGGCCACGAACCAGCGGGCATCGACGCCGAACCGATCCGCCACCTCGCCGGTCGCGGGTCGCCAGGCGATGCCCGCGTCGAAGACCCCCCGTGCGCGGGTGATGTGGCCGAGGTTGCCGGCAGCGTCGTCGAGCAGCGCGACGCCGGCCCGCGCCATGGGCTCCACCTGGACCGGTCGTCGGATCCGGACCGCGAGGGAGCCGCCGAGCACGGGCCGCACCCACGGAGCTCGCCGCAGCCCCCGGTTCTCGGCGTCCCAGCGCACCGTCGCCTCCGAGAACGCGTGGGTCACCACGTGGACCCGCGACCGCCCCTCGAACGGCCCGAGCGTCACCCCGAGCGCCAGCCCCATGCCCACCTGAACGCCATGCTCCGAGCCCGCCTGCGCCCAGGCCACCCCCGAAGCCATCACCGCGACCAGCACCACCACCAACCGCAGCATCCGTCCCTCCCCCACCGCCATGGAACCCGACCCGGGCGCGACCTGCAAGGCGGGCGAGTCGAGGGGCCGCTCGCGGGGAGTCGTTGAGCGGGGGGGTGGCGGGTCGAGGGGCCGCTCTCGGGGAGTCGCGTAGCTTCCAGCGGGGGAGTGGCGGCTCGGTCTCCAGTCTCCAGTCTCCAGTCCCCAGTCCTACGGCAGCGGGTCAGCCCCGTGCGCCACGGTGCAGCCCCCGCCTGAAACCACTCCGCACAAGCAACCCGCATGAATCCCAGAGCCGTTGGGACTGCGACCACAGCTCGACGCCCGGACCTCTCCCCGGCCGGCCGAAGCTGGAGACTGGGGACTGGAGACCGTCCCTCCACTCCCCTGGTTGCAGCAACACGACTCCCCGTGAGCGGATCCCGCCCCGCCAATCCGTCACGGGCGCCGCACATCCTCCAGCTCGAACTGCAGTCGCTCCCCATCGCGCGCCTTCCACGTCGACAGCCGACCCAGCAGATCCACCGCCTGCCCGTCGATCGCCGGCTGGTGATCCGCCTGGCCCCACCAGATGGCGTCCATGCGGCCTCCGGGAGCATCCAGCTGCAACGCCAGCAATCTGCCATCCGCCCGCAGCTGGGTCCGCCGCGGAGTCACCCCCCGCAGCAACAGCCGCGGCTCGGGGTTGCCCTGTCCGAACGGCCCCAGCGTCCGCAGCTGGCGGTGCAGGTCCATCGTGAGGTCCGACAGGCCCAGCTCCACGTCCACCGTGCGCTCCGGGACCAGCGCCTCCGCCGAGACCTGGGCCTCCACGTACGCCGAGAGCCGCTCCCGCAGGGCGTCCAGGTCCTTCGTCGGCACGGTGAAGCCGGCCGCTGCCGGGTGCCCGCCGTACTTGACCAGCAGGTCGGACGCGCTGTCGAGCGCCCGGACCGCGTGCACCGCCGGGATCGAGCGCACGCTGCCCACCGCCCGGTCCCCCTGGATGCTCACGACCGCCGCCGGACGGTGCAGCTCGTCCTTGACCCGGCTGGCGACGATCCCGACCACACCGCGGTGCCAGCCCTCCTCCTCCGGACCCGCCACCACCACGAAGGCGTCCGGTGCGTCCCCCAGCTCGGCCAGGACCGCCTGGGTCAGCCGGCGCTGCAGCTGCTTGCGGTGCATGTTCAGCTCGTCGAGCTGGCGCGCCAGGGCCCGAGCCTCGACCGGGTCGCGACCGTTCAGCAGGCGCACGACCAGCCGCGCGTGGGCCACCCGCCCGGCCGCGTTGATGCGTGGACCGATCCGGAAGCCGAGGTCGCGCTCGTCGATGTGCCCGGGCTCCAGTCCGGCCACCCCCAGTAGCGCGGACAGTCCGGCGGTGTGCCGATCCTGGTTCAGCGACCGCAGCCCCAGGGTCACGATCGCCCGGTTCTCCAGGGTCGACAGCGGCACCATGTCCGCCACCGTGCCGATGGCGGCGAGCTTCATCAGGCTGCGCACGATGCCGTCGCGCTTCTTGTGGTCGTGGAGCAGGCCCTGGGCGAGCTTGAGCGCCACCCCGCACGCCGCCAGGTACGGGTTCGGGTAGGGGTCGTCCGCCTGGGGTGGGCACAGGACCAGGGCGTTGTCCGGCACGCTGGCGCCGGCCGGCAGGTGATGGTCGCAGATCAGGACGTCGACGCCGCGCTCTCGGGCCAGGTCCACCGCCGCGTGGTCCCGCACCCCGATGTCTGCCGTGACGATCAGGTCGACCCCGTCTTCGGCCGCCCGCTCCGCCGCGATCGTCGAGAAGCCGTACCCCTCGCGGAAGCGATCGGGGATATGGTAGTCGAGCGCGCCCTGGTGTCCCGCCAGCTTGAGCGCCGCCTGCAGGATCAGCGACGAGGTGGTGCCGTCCACGTCGTAGTCGGTGATGATCCGGACCTTCTGTCCGTCGGCGATCGCACGCTCCAGGCGCTGAAGGGCCGGCCCCATGCCCAGCATCGCCCAGGGGTCGTGCAGGTGCTCGAAGCGGGGCTGAAGCCAGTCC
>CALATR010000049.1 GCA_937891875.1 uncultured Pseudomonadota bacterium
GTCGAAGAAGGTGTGCGCCCACTCGGGCGGCTCGGCGCTGATGAAGGAGCCCGAGCTGGTGCGGGAGATCGTCGCCGCCATGCGCGCCGCGGTGCAGATCCCGTTCACGGTCAAGATGCGCGCCGGCTGGGACCCCGAGCACGAGAACGCGGTCGAGATCGCGAAGATCAGCGAAGGGGAGGGGGCCGAGGCCATCGCCGTGCACTGGCGCACCCGCACCGAGAAGTACGGGGGCACCCGCAGGCTCGACACGATCGCGGCGGTCAAGCAGGCGGTGGGCGTGCCGGTGCTCGCGAACGGGGACATCGTCGACGTGCCGAGCGCCCGCGAGACCCTGGAGCAGACCGGCGCCGACGGGCTGATGATCGGCCGCGGCGCCATCCGCGATCCGTGGGTCTTCCAGCGGATCCTCGCCGCCCAGCACGGCCGCTGCCAGCCGGTGGTCGACGCGTGGGAGAAGGAGCGCGTGCTGCTCGGCTACTTCGAGGACATCCGGGCCCGCTTCCGCACGGATCTCGGGGCGCTCGGCCGATTCAAGAAGATCGCGAAGTACTTCGTCGACGGGGTCGAGGGCGGCGACACGCTCAAGACCACGGTCCTGCGCAGCCAGACCCCCGAAGAGGCCATCGCGCACATCGAGGCGCACTTCGCGGGGCTGCGCCAGCTGGCCGGTTGAGCCGTGGAGCGGATCCGAAAATGTGGACCGCTTTGACATTCTCCTGACATTTGGAGAAGTCGGCGCAGAGGTGGCGTTGCGATCGGCGGCGGGTCTTCGGGTCGAGGCGGGGCGATGGTCAGTGGATGTAGCGACTCAGAGTGCGGTGGCGGGCCGGTCTCCAGTCTCCAGTCTCCAGTCTCCAGTCCGTGGACGGCCAGGTCGTTGCGGCACCGTTGTCCCGGACGTGGAGGCAGGCGGCACCTACGAGGACATGGGGATGGAACTGCACGAACGCTGATGTACGCGTTCCGCGCTCGCGGCGTGTCGGTGCGAGCGCGCACATCGACGGTGGCACCCCTTCGATGCTGTGGGACTGGAGACTGGGGACTGGAGACCGCCCCGTCACTCCTGCTCCACTCCTGCCCCGCTCCGAAGCCACGCGACTGGCGCCCGCCGATCCCGGCGCTCACCCCGCCGAAGCGAACAGCCACACCGCGACCACGCCGGCCCCGGCCAGCGCGATCAGGATCGCGACGATCGCCGCGCCGCCGAGGATCAGGAGCGGCAGGCTGGCGCCGGCGCGGGGGGCTGGCGGGGAGTCTTCGACGTTGGGGGCGGGCTCTGCTCGGGCTGGTGCGGCGAGCGGGGGCGTGGCTGCCGGATCCGGCGGAGGGGCCCGCTCGACCGGGGCCGAGACAGGCTCGGGGGCCGCTGGGACCGCATGCACGCCGGGCTCGACCCCGCGCTCCACAGCTGGGGTGGGTGCTGGCGCCGCCGGTGCGGGCGGGGGCGTGTTGGTGCCGAGGAGATCGTCCTCGTCCAGCACGACGTCCTCGACCGCGGGGATGAGGTGGACCGGGGTCGCGGGGGGCGTCGGATCGTCTTCGTCGAGGTCGAGCTCCAGCTCCACGTCGACTGCCTCGTCCAGCTCGACCGGCACCGCCAGGGCGGGTGCTGTGGCCGTGCGCCCGTCGACCGGCGCCGCTCCGGGCAGCGCGGGGCTCGGCGGAGGCGGACGGGGTGTGGCGCCCTCGGGGCGGGGCAGGGGACGGCGCGTGCGAACCGGTGGGGGGCGGTCCGTGCTGATGCTGGCGCTCGTCTCCACCGGTGCCCGCCGCGCCTCGGCGGGCGCCGCGTAGGACGCGACCGCGGTGCCCGTGTCGACCGGGAGCTCGACCGGCTCGGCCAGGGACTCCCTGGCCGAGGCCGTCGCGGTGGCTGTCGTTGCCGGCACAGGCGTGGTGGCGCCCGCCTGGGCCAGCACCTCGGCCGTGTGGGCCGGCGGACCCCACAGCTCGGCCTCGGGGGGCGGTCCCGGATCGACGATCTCCTCGGTCTCCGGGGGAGCGTCGTCGTCGTCGTCGTCGTCGTCGTGGCCGGGATCGGAGTCCGTCACGCCCAGGGCCCGGAGCCTGGGGTCGGTGACCTCGCGGTGGAGCTCGTCCAGGCTGAACTCGCCGGTCTCGTTGCCGCCGCGCTGGAGCTGCAGGTCGTAGCGGTCGGGCAGGGTGAGGACCGCGACGACGCCGGCGGACTCGGGGAGGGGCTGACCCCGGTCGATGACCACGGCAGCGACGCCCTGGAGCGCCGGCTCGGGCTCGGTGGGGGGCGCCTCGAGCCAGGGCACGGCATGGGCGTTGGCGAAGGCCTCGAGGGACGGGCCGGGTGCCCGGTCGGAGAAGCCTCGGAACGCGGACGCGATCTCGGAGACCGACGGGCGGGCCTCGGGATCGAACGCGACCATGCGCAGGAGGAGGTTGCGCAGGGCGCGATCGTCGCTGTCGCTGCGCATCTGCAGATCGTCGACTCGGGCGACCACATCGGCCAGGTGACGATCGTGGGCGGGATTCTGGGAGTGCAGGCGCCGCAGCCAGCGCCCGCGGAACAGCTCCAGCGCCAGGATGCCGAGCGCGTAGACATCCGCCTCCGCCTGGGCGCGTCGGCCATCGCGTCGCTCGGGCGAGAGGTAGCGTACGAGGCCCTTCTTCAGCGCCCCACTCTTGGCGGCGCGTCCGGCCAGCGAGGTGTAGCCGGTGGCGAAGTCGGTGACCTTGAGCTCGCCGTCGCGACTGACCAGCACGTTCGACGGCTTGAGGTCGCGGTGCCACAGGCCCGGTGCGGCTCCAGACAGCCCCGGGAGGCCGCCCGACGACGCCTCGAGCGCGACCGCGACGCAGCGCATGACCTCGCAGGTGACCCGCCGAGGGAGGAGGCGGCCGGTCTCGGACAGCAGGTCCACCCAGTCGAGCAGGTCGATGCCGTCGACGTACGGGGAGACGAGGGCGAAGCGCTCTCCGACCACCGCGACGTCGTACACGCAGGCGTGGTGGCGGTGGTGCAGGGCGCCGATCCGGCGGGCCCGATCGCGCAGGTCCAGGAGGTGGTCCACGCCACCCTCGGGATCTTCCCGCAGGAGCTTCACCGCGACCGTGCGGCCGTGGTGGATGCCCGCGAACACCGCGCTCATCGGTCCCGCCGCCGTCTCCCGCAGGAGTGCGATGCGATCCGAGGTGGAGGACTGGGCGGTCATGAACGGGTCGCGGCTCCCACTGGGACGGGGTCGTCACGCAGAGCGACGGCCGACGGTAACACGAACGGAACCGCGCCAGCCCGGCGCGGGTCGGGCGGCGTGGGACCGTGCCGACCTGCCTTGCATCGATCCCTTTGCTGTGGCAGAACAAGGCCGCTCGATGGCGGGACGGGACCCGCCCGGAGGACGTGCATGCCGATGCTTCGCAACATTCCCCGACTCGCCCTGTTTGCCCTGCTCGGGTTGGGGCCGACGATGCTCGGCGGATGTGACGCCGTCAACGACCTGATCGCCTCGATCTCGCCTCCCGCGGACCCCTCGTCCATCGTTGCTCCCGCCATGGGCAAGCTCAAGGATGGGGACCTGCCCGGCGCCATGTCGGAGTACGAGTCGATCGTCGCTGCTCACCCCGACGTGGCGGAAGCGCACATCGGCCTCGCCTACGTGCAGATGCTCGCCGGCAAGTACGACAAGGCCGACTCCACGCTCAAGACGGCGTCGGACATCGAGGGCCTCGAGGACGGGGTGAAGAACGAGATCTCGCTGCGCCGGGCGCTGGTCGCGCTGCGTGCCGGGGACCTCGAGAACACCCAGAAGTACGGCGAGGCCTCGGGCCTGCCGGCTGGCCAGGTCATCGCCGCCGAGGTGTACCTCGCCGATGCCGAGTCCGAGTCGGCCATCCCCCTGCTGGAGAAGGCCCGCGACGGCGGCAGTGGCTCGGTCAAGGCCGCCGCCCAGACCTACCTGGACTACCTCGGTGACCAGGAGACCGGCCGCGCCATGCTCGCCGAGGCGACCGCCCTGTGGGCCCTCGGTCAGCGCGCCGACGCCTGCGAGACCGCGGAGGAGCTCCTGCGCTTCCTGCCCCCCGACTTCGCCGACCGCGATCGCCTCCTGCTCCTGTGGGCCGGACGTGCGGTCGCTTCCGGTCAGCCGGGCGTTGCCGAGGGCCTGCTCGATGACATGGGCGGCGCTCCCGAGGACCAGGTCTGGCGCGTCCAGGCCACCCGTGCCCTCATCGCCGTCGCCAACGAGGACTACGACGGCGGCAAGGAGATCTTCACCGCGCTAGGCTCAGGCGGGGCACCGGCTGACGGCCTCGCCGACGCCCTCGCCACCGCGGCAGCCATCTCTGGGGATGCCAGCTTCGCCCAGGAGATCGCCGGTGGCCTGGAATCGGCGGCCGTCGCCCGGGGTCTCCTGGCCGCTGGAGCGGATGGCGCTGCGAAGAGCGCGGCGCCGTCCTCCAGCATGCTCTCGAGCTACCTGGAGAAGAAGTGATGCGACACCTCACCCTGCTCACCGCCGCTGCGCTGCTCTTCACGGCTGCCCCCGTGGTCCTCGCGACCACCTCGGCGCCCGCGATGGCCAAGAAGGGCGATGACTCCCCGGGCATCCCGCTCGAGGTGCAGGTCGTCGACAAGGAGTCGGGCGAGCCGATCAAGACGGCCAAGGTCCGCAACCCTCAGGAGAAGGAGCCCCACCCGGTCAACGCCGACAACGGCATCTGGAAGGGTGACGTGCTCTACCTGCCGGACGGGCAGGAGATCTTCTTCGAGAAGGGGATGCAGCTGACCTTCGAGGTCTCGGCGCCCAGCTACCAGACCGCCAAGGTCGACTACATCATGCGCAAGCGCAAGAACCGGATCCTCGTCGAGCTGGACAAGATGAAGCTCGACCTCGAGGACATCGAGGAAGACGATCCCGTCATCCAGTTCGGCCGCGACAAGCCCATCGGCGGCCGCGAGATCGACTGACCCCCCACCTTCTTTCGTTGGACCTCCCGGTCCCTCCCAGTCGGAGAGACAGATCATGCGCAAGGCTCTCGCCATCACGGGTCTCCTGGCCCTAGGCTTCATCTCCACCGCGGCCATCGCGGCCGGCTGGAGCGACTACGAGGCCGCCTTCCCCGTGGCTCCCTGCCAGGACGGCTGGGTGGGCTGCATCGTGGACGGCAAGGTCGTCAGCCCGGAGATGATGAAGGACGGGACCGGGGCGCCCATGCCCGCAGACATGCGGGTCGGGTGGTTCGATCTCGAGGGCACCGCCACCTTCTCCCCGTTCCCGCAGCTGTCCGCCTACACGGGTGAGCTCGCCGCGGCGACCGTCGCGGACGCGGGCGGTGGCGACGAGGGTGGCAACGACACCGGCACCACCAACACCGGTGGCGGCGACAACGGTGGCTCCAGCAGCAGCGGAGGCGGCTCTTCCAGCGGCGGTGGGTCCAGCAGCAGCGGCGGCGGCTCGTCCAGCGGCGGCGGCTCGTCCAGCGGCGGTGGCTCGACCAGCAGTGGCGGCTCGTCCAGCGGTGGTGGCTCGACCAGCGGCGGCGGCTCCACGACCGCGGCCTCCGGCGGCGGCTCGACCGGTGGTGGTACCGCCGACAACCCGCCCGACCCGACGACCGGTGGCGGGACCAGCATCAAGGACGTCGCGGCCGGCGGCGGCACGGCCGACGGTGGCGACGGTGGCAACGCAATCATCCAGAAGGCGCTGACCGAGGATCCCGTCGCTGCCCCGTCGGGCGACTGCTCCAACTACAAGCAGCTCGAGCCCAAGGCCATGATGGGCAAGCTCGACGGTGCCGCGACCGAGTGCCTCGAGAAGCTCCTCTCGAACACGCCCAAGCAGACCGAGAAGAACAAGATCTCGCGCGTGCTCATGACCAACGCCTGGGCGTCTGGCGACAAGAAGGCCTGGGAGAAGCTGGTCAAGCGCCACCTGGACGAGATCGATCGGTCCGATCCGGACATCTGCTACAAGTACGCGCTCCACCTGGCCAAGAAGGGCCCCGGCGCCTCCTACGGCGTCATCAAGTGGTCCGACGTCGCGCTCGAGAACCGCACCGTGTGGACGGGCTCGACCTACACGACCCGGGTGAACAGCCTGTACAAGCTGCGGGCGATCGCCGCCCAGCGCCTGTGGCAGGCCGCGGAGGGCAAGTTCGCCGAGGACTCCTCCGATGCGAACCGGGCCGAGCGTGACAAGACCCGCAACATGACCAAGGTCATGGCGCGCGAGTGGTACGAGTACGCGAAGAGCGCCGGCAAGAGCTCGGACAGCGCGAAGGCGCTGTGTATCTCCGCCGCGGGCACCGAGGACTACTGCGAGGGGGCATGATGTCCACGCGCACCCGCGGAATCCTTGCGGCTGCGGGGATCGGTGGTCTGCTGCTGGGCGCCGTGGTGGCGGCTTCTGTCACCTCGTGCACCGGCACCGAGGCCAACGAGACCCCGGACCCGGCGAGCTGGGATCTCCCCGTCGACAAGGCCCTCTTCGACGCCACCTGGCCCATGTCGGTGGTGGACGACGAGGTGCGCAAGCCCCTCGAGGAGCCCGACTGGGTCGCCCTGACCTTCGAGCGCGACATCCGCAAGGCGGTCAAGGAGAGCGGGGGCGAGTCCGACTTCGCAACAGCGCGCGCCCACGCGGACGCGGCCGCTCTGTATCGCCAGGGTGCGATGGCTGCGTCGACCGCCTATGTGCAGTACTTCAGCGCCCCCATGGGCCAGCCCTATGACCCGGCGGAGAAGGCCCACCTGATCTTCGTCGGCCGCACCGTGCTCGGCGACGCCGAGGGTGCGAAGCAGCAGATCGACGCGGTCAAGGCGCTGGGCGAGGACAGCCCCATCGCCGTGTGGGCGGCGCCGTGGCTGGCCATGCACGAAGCGGGCAGCACCTGGCCTCCGGACCTGTCCGGCGTTCCGTTCCAGCTCCCGGAGGTGAAGCCCGGAGAGTGGCCGGAGATCGCCGAGTCCAGGCCGACGTACACGGTCAAGGAGCAGCCCCCGGGCACCCACTCCCTGGACATCGACGACCCGACCCTGCTGGTCCAGCTGGCCCTGTGGCATGACGCCGCCGCACGTCAGGCCGCCGGGGACAAGGCCGCGCTCGTCGACCTGTACGGTGCCCGCTACCGCATGCCCGCCGAAGCGCATGTCTCCGGCGAGGATACGCTCCCGCTCGAGATGATCTTCGGCAGCGACTACCTGCACCCGCTGGACGCGCCGTTCATGGCAGCGGTCACCGGCGATGCCGGCCTGGCCGCGGTCGACGCGTTCAAAGACCGGAGCTTCACCGCGGCCGTGGTGGTCGCGGTGCGGGGGGACGGCGGCAAGATCGACTCCGAGAAGGCGGTCGACCTGGTCAA
>CALATR010000050.1 GCA_937891875.1 uncultured Pseudomonadota bacterium
CTCATGCCCCCGCTCTGGGCCCAGAGACCAGGGACCAGAGACCAGGGACCGCCCCGCCACTCCCTCGCTCGCAGCAACGCGACTCCCCGTGGGCTGGCCGTACCCGCCACTCACTCGCTCGCAGCACCGCCAGCGGATCGCCCGACCGCCCCGCCCCTACAACCCCGGATCGTCCGCCAGCGCTTCCCGCGCGATCGACCGCAGCGCCGGATCACCGCGCTGGGATGCCGTCCACAGGGTGCGGCGGATGCGCTCGCGGTCCGCGCGGGGGAGGGGATCGGGGCGGAGCTGGGTGTGGAGCATGCGACCCAGCGCGTCGGCGGCCGTCGCCAGGTCCGACTGGGAGGTCGGGTGGATGACCCGCTCCGCGAGCACACTGACCGTGAGGCCGCGCCCCTTGCGCACCAGCGTCTCCAGCGCCTCCGGCTCGTGCACCCGGTCCGTGTGCAGCATGCCCAGCACCAGCCGCTCGACCTCGATGCCGTAGGACTCGAGCGCCTCGGTCGCGGCGGGGTCACCGCCGACCGCGGCCAGGGCGTGCACCCGGATGGCGCTGCGCACGTCGCCGGCGTCTTCGTAGGCGCGCACGGCGATGGCGGGGGTGGTGTCGGCGGTCAGGGCGCCCACCGCGGCGCGGGCCTCGCCGCGCTCCAGCAGGCGCTCGGGATCATCGGGCAGGGAGAGCCCCTGGATGGCAGGTACATCGCCCAGGATCCGGTCCGCATAGGCTGCGCAGCGGGCCTCGGTCGGGCCCAGTCCGCGGGCCCGCCAGGCGCTCTCGGCCCGCTGGATCGCGTCGGCTTGCCTCGCGTCGACCCGGTGCAGATCCGTGGCGAACGCCTCGCGCTGGGACGCGCGCTGGCGGGCTCGGATGTCGGCGATCGCACGTCCGGCCAGGTTGGCGAGCAGGGGCTCCTCCTGGGCCAGGACGTCGCGCAGCACGGCGATGTCGGCCGGCGTGCCCCGGACCTGCAGCGTCGCGATGGCGCCCAGGACGGACGGGTTGGCGGGCATCTGGCCGGGCGGGTGGACCGACAGCAGCCGGGCGGCCTGGTCGACGGTGCGGGGCGCGCGGGAGGCCCGCCGGGCGTTGAGCTCGGCGATGTCGTCGAGCAGACCGGACAGATCTCCGGGCAGATCGGCGCGGCTGGCGGACGTCTCGTCCGCCGCGGAAGCCACCGGGGCCACGCTCACCGCAGCGAGCGAGGACAGGATGGCCAGGATCGCCATGGTGCGTGTCGTCACGGCACCCCCGTCTCTCTCAGTCTATCGGACGGATCCGTCACTCGCTTTTGTCAGACGTGTCCGAATGTCTTCGGTTCCACCGAGGGCGGCCCCGGACTTGACGACGCGGCCCGCGCAGACGAGGTTGCCGGCCGGAGGTCCCTTGCGCCTGATCGTCTCGTTCCTCGTGCTCGCCGCCTGCACCGGCGCGACGGCACCCGCCGACACGGCACCGACTACCCCCGACGGCGGCACCTCCGACGCGCCCCCTCCGGACCGGGCGCTCGCCGTGGCCATGTCCCGCTTCGTGGTCGAGGGCGACGCGGTCAAGACCCAGCCCGCCACCGTCGCCTTCCACGACCCGGCGACCGGACGCGAGCTGGGCAGGCTCGAGGATCCCGAGAGCAACGTGTTCCACAAGGTGCTGCCCTGGCGCGGCGGGCTGCTCACCATCGGCGGCGACAAGGCGCGGATCGTGTCTTGGACCGGAGCGGGCAGCGCCTGGACTCCCACCGTGCTGTGGGAGGTCCGCTTCGGCGGCGAGCACGACCGCGTGCGTGACCTGGAGATCGGCGACGTCGACAACGACGGCAAGGACGAGCTGGTGGTCGCGACCCACGATCAGGGCGTCGTGGCGGTGCTGGACGAGCAGGACGACGGCACCTGGGAGGCGACCGAGCTGTCGCGGGACAAGGACACCTTCGTGCACGAGATCGAGCTCGGCGACGTCGACGGGGACGGCTTGCTCGACATCTTCGCGACCCCGAGCGAGCCCAACCAGTCCAGCGGCCAGTCCCAGCCCGGCCGGGTCGTGCGCTGGGAGCTCACCCCTGATGGCTACGCGAAGAGCGAGGTCATCGCCTTCGAGGACACCCACGCGAAGGAGATCCTGGTCGCGGATCTGGGTGAAGGACCCACGCTCTTCGTGGTCGCCGAGGGTGCGAAGGGACCGGCGGGCGGCCTGTCCCGCCCGGCTCGGATCCTGCGGATGAGCCCCGAGGGTGCGGACGAGTCGGTGCGCACGTGGACGCAGGCTCCGGTGGCGGCGCTACTCGGCGAGGCCCAGTCGCGCTTCCTGGTGGCGGCGGACGTCGACGGGGACGGCGCGAAGGAGCTGGTCGCCACGGGCATGAACACCGGGCTGTGGCTGCTCGACCCCAAGGACGGCGGCTGGAAGGCGAAGCAGCTGGACGGCAGCAGCGGCGGCTTCGAGCAGGCCGCCATCGTGGTCGACCGCGCCATCTTCGTCGCCAGCGAGCCCGGCCATGGCAAGCCCCGGCAGCTGCGCCGCTACGAGATCTCCGACGACGGGCGATCGAAGCGGGAGATCCTGCACACCTTCGAGGGCGACGGGCTGGTCTGGGGGCTGGCGGACGTGCCGTGGAACGCCCGCTAGCGAACGAAGAAGCGGGGCTCGTCCGGTCCGAGGGCGCGGGTGGGCTGTCCGTCGATCATCCCGCAGATCCAGCCTCCGAGGCGGGGGTTTGCCAGGGGCATCAGGGGTGGTGCGGTGTCGCCGAGCGCGAGGCCGAGTCCCCGGGCCCAGGGGTGCCGCGTCTGGGGCAGCTGGATGCGCCAGGTGATCCGGCCCTCCTGCCTCCGCGCCTCGGCGCTGGCGCGGGTCCCGCCGCTGCTCTTCACCAGCGCCCCGGTGGCGTCGAGGTGGACCTCTGCGGGCGAGGCGTCACAGTCGCCCAGCCAGCCGTCGGACCAGCGGACCACCAGCGGCAGCCGCGCGTCGGCGGGCGCCTGGACCCAGAGCACGTCGTCTCGGGTGACGATGGCGTGCAGGCCCGCGCCGCCCCCGCAGCCGGCGAGGTCCTTCTCCCAGAAGCTGACCTTGCCTACGCTGCCGTAGCGTGGAATCGGCGCGCCCTCGACGCGGGTGTCGCAGGCGTCGACCCAGCCGGTCGGCGGACCCTCTGGACCCATCTGCACCCCGAGCGCGGCGTTGACGGAAGGGTAGGCCTCGTCCACGGTCAGCTCCGCGGCCACTCCGGTCGCGACGTCGACCCGGACCTGCACCTGGACGCGCTCGGCGCCGCCGGTCGTCGAGGTCGCGAGGACCTGCTCTCCGTTCGCGACGACGGTCGCGGTCTCGGTGGGCGCCGGATCCTCACAGAGGCGCGCCAGCAGGTGCTCCCCGTGCTCGCTCTGGTGGATCAGGTCGAGGCGTGGACAGCTGTCCTCCGGCGTGCCGTCCAGCTGGCGAGCCACGACGCGGGTACCTCCGAGATCGACCTCGCTGAACACGGTGCAGTCGGGAAGACCGGCACAGGGATCGGGCAGCGTGGCAGGTGCGTTCGGGTCCGCACCGAGTCCTCCGCAGGCGAGCGCCAGGGCCAGCGTGGCCGCCGCGGCGGCGAGGATGGGGCTCGACCTGGGCACATGCTCTCCGGGCGGTGGGCGGCTACGATAGTGCGAGTTGCTCGTTGCGCAACGCCCCACTCCTCGGAGGCACCATGCCCGGCCATGACCGCCGCTCGGCCAGCGATCCCGACACCGACCAGTCCGTGCAGGAACAGTCCTCCTGGGGGCTGCCCGATCTCACCGGTGGCCTCGGCAACGAGCTGGTCGCCGGCCTGATCCCCGATGTCTCCGGGCTGGAGGAGCGCGCGACGGGCGCGCTCGACGCGGCGGCGGAGTGGGCCGGACTCGGCGGCGACGAGGCGGTCGACGACGCCACCCGGGTGGCGGAGGTGATGGAGGAGGACGAGGTCGCGCCGGAGCCGCCCAGCCACTTCGACGGCTCGGGCGGCTACGCGTACGAGCGTGTGGACGCCGACACCTTCCGCATCACCGCGGCGCCGTCGCCGGGTCAGGTGGGCATCGAGGTGACCCGGGAAGGCAAGCCTCGGGCATTTGCCGCAATCCTGGCCGAGTACGACGCGGCGGTCGCGGAGGGCTCGGGCTTGGCCGGCGACGGGGGGGCGGAGGCGCTCGCCGCCGAGGCCGCGGAGGCGGTCATCGAGGAGGCGGAGACGCAGGGCCCCGAGGCAGACGACAGCGGCGGCATGGGCTGGGTCGTCGACAAGCTGGCTGCCCTGGACGAGGCGTACAACCCGGCACATCCGCTGGTGGAGGATCTGGGCCAGCGCGCCTCGGACCTCTACGCGTGGTGGAGCGGGGAGGACGCTGGCGAGGAGGGAGCGGCCGAGCAGGCGCCCCAGGACGTCGAGGACGAGGCAGAGCGCGCCCTGGACGAGGCGATGGAGCCCGGGGGCTCGCGCCTGCCCCCCGTGGAGGACGACCGGGCGTGGGAGGACCGGATCCGCAGCCGCGCGCCCGAGGGCAAGGCCGACGCGTACGTGGCCTACGTCGACGCCGCCGTGGCCCGGATGCACGAGCGGGGCTTCACCCAGGCCACCGGCGCCTACGTGGGCGCCTTGCTGGACATGGAGGCCGCGCGGGAGAACGGGCACTGGAAGGAGGACTCCTACAACAAGAGCGGCGCGGCGGGCCTGACCCAGTTCATCCCGTCGACCTGGAAGAAGATGGCGGAGACCGAGGGCAGCTTCCTCAACGAGTACGTCGCTGACCTCGAGGCCAAGCAGGGTGAGCCCCTGTCCGAAGAGGCGCTGCTCGAGCTGCGCTACGACGCCGATCTCTCCATCCAGAGCGCGATGGACTACGCGATGATGAACATGGAGGATCCCGCGTACCGGGCGCGCATCGAGGAGATCGAGGGCAAGGACGTGCACGATCTGCCCGGGGACCGGCTGTTCTACTACGCCTACGTCGCACACCACGAGGGCGTCACCGCCGAGGACAACGGTCGGGGCACCGAGTACCTGGGCGTGAGTGCGGGGGACGAGGCCGAGGTCGACATCGGCCTGACCGCGCTGCGCGGCAAGTGGAAGCTGAACACACCCGAGGGCCGGCGCTGGAAGATCCTGGTCGATGCCGGCATGAGCGAGTCGGACCTGCCCGCGGACGTCAAGGCGCGGGTGGACGCGGCCGAGGGGGACGCCAAGACGGCGATCCTCGAGGAGTACGCGCTGACGCCGGACCCGGAGAACCTCGACATCTTCGAGAAGGCCTATGTCGCGTGGCTGGACATGGTCATCGGCAAGCGCGAGGGCACCTGGTACGCGTGATCGCCTACCCCCCCAGCGCCCACCCCTGCGCGATCAACCAAAGGTAGAACCCCGTCTTTGGCACCCTCGCCACACTCGCCAGCGCGACCTTCCAGAACGGGACCCGGGCCATGCCGGCGGCCCAGGCGGTGAGGCCGAAGGGGATGGGGGTCAGCGCGGCGATGGCGACGCCCAGCGCGCCCCAGCGGACGAGGAACAGCTGCACCGCGGGGTAGCGGAGCATGAGCCAGCGGCCGGGAGCGGTGTGCTGACCGATGATGCGCCCGCCGATCCAACCGACCACGCCGGCGAGGGTGCTGCCGGCGGACATGACGCCGAAGATCGCCCAGAGCCCGACGTCCGCGCCAATGGCGAGCACCATGAGCGGCTCGTTGGTCAGGGGCAGGGGGCTGGCGTCGACCAGCAGGGTGAGCACGCCCAGGCCGCCCAGTCCGAACAGGTCGATGAAGCCGGTGCCAGCCCACTCGATGGGGCCGCGCAGGAGCCAGCCCAGCAGCCCGCCCAGGATGATGAGCCCGACCAGCCCTGCGCCGGCACGGGCGAAGAGCTTCCACGACAGGCGGGGCCGGTCCACGGGGGCGCGCTCCGGGACGGCGTCCTCGGTCGGCTCGGGGGGGAGTGTGGCGGGCAGGGAC
>CALATR010000051.1 GCA_937891875.1 uncultured Pseudomonadota bacterium
CCGGCTCGCAGATGCCTTCGGTGGTGCGGATCACGCGCGCTCTCTGGCTTGGGTTCTGCGAGACGGGGCGTATCGCCAGGCGAGGATACCACCCGGGCTCAGGACGGCCAGTCATCCAGCGGACAGACGCTCGCCAGGTCGGCCTCGGGCTCGCAGATGCGACCCTGACGATCGCCGCGGACCACGTTGCTCTCGACGCTGTAGCCGCCCGCCGCTCCCGCCCGGATCTCCAGGCTGCACTTCAGCGGATGCACCTCCTCGGTGATGATCGGGTGGCTGTCGATGACGTTGCCGTGCACGCCCACCAGGCTCACGTCCGCGCCCAGGTAGATCCCCGAGGCGCAGCGTTCGCCGCGGTTGTTCTGCAGGATGAAGCTGTCCGTGATCAGCACGTCCAGTCCGTCGCCGATGCTGATCCCCGCCCCTGCGTTGTTGAACACCCGGCCGTCGCTGATCGAGACGGCGCGTGCCATCCCGACGTAGATGCCGTCCCCGCCGCTGAAGCCAGACCAGCTGCCGTCCATGAACAGTCCGCGCACCGTGTCCACGTGCCAGCCGTCGTGCTGGCTGGTGTCGGCGATGGCGTTGTCGGCGAAGATCCACTCCGGCACGACGTCCGCACCTTCGGCGAGCGTCACCTCGAAGCCCCGGTGGCAGCGGACCGCCGACACGCCGTCCAGGTACACCCCCGACGAGCCGCCGCGGATCATCACCCCCGCGTCGCAGGTGGTCCGGCTCCCCGTGTCGGCCTGGAAGTCGCCCGTGATCTGCACGCGCTCGACGAAGGTGTCGATGTTGCTCTGGGTGGTGGTCGGCGGCAGGATGTACTGGCTGCCGATCGCCAGGCCCCACTGGCCCGGGTCGTCGATCATGACGTCGACGATCCGCGTCCCGAGGTTGTTCTCGCGCAGGTGCACCCCCCACAGCGCGCCGCGCACCCGCACGTCGCGGACCAGGCAGTCCTCGCAGTCCTTCAGACCCAGGCCGGGGTGGTCGGGGTGACCGACCAGGGTGAGGCCGCGGATGGACACCGTGGTGCGGGTCTCGGCACCGCGGATGTCGAGGGTGTCCCGGGCGTCGGACTCGCCGCGCACGTCCTCGAGCACGGTGACGTCGACGCCTGCGCCGGTGACCGCCGCGTGCAGACCCGCGAGGGTGACCGGGGCCATGGGGAAGCGTCCGGGCGGCAGGCGCCAGGCGTCGCCCCCGGCGAGGCGGTCCTGGAGCAGATCCCGGTTCGCTCCTGCACAGTCCAGCGGGTCGTCGATGCCGTCTTCCGCGCAGTCCTCGACGGTGCGCAGCGCGATCGTGGCGGCGTAGCCCGGACCAGGCTCGCCGGGTTCGCCCTGCTCCCCGGGATCGCCGTCCTTGCCGGGGGTGCCGTCGCTCCCGGCAGGTCCCTCGGGGCCGGTCGCACCGGGTTCGCCGGCAGGGCCCTCGCAGGCGAGCAGGGCGAGGAGCAGGGTCAACGTGACGCGGGTCATGGGGGCCTCCTTGTGGCACCCTCAATGTCCTCAGTCGGCGTCGAACGTGCGCTTACCGGCGGTGACCTGGCTCCGGGACCCCACTCAGAACAGCGGGTAGACCAGCGGTCCCACCACCGCGAGGCCCTGGGTCGCAAGCAACAGCAGCCCTGCGACCAGCAGCACCAGGAGGAGGGGCAGCAGGAACCAGCGCCCCTCGGAGAGGAAGTGGCGGAGCAGGTCGCGCACGGTGTGCAGGTTCATCGGGTGATCTCCACGTCCTGTACGTAGAGCGCGTCGACGGGGTGGCGCAGCAGGAAGGACAAGGCATCGGTCTCGCGGCCGACCATCGCGTCGCCGGCGGCGTTGAGGCTGGTGTTGAGCACCGGCCCGAAGGCGCCGACGATGCCGCCGAGGGGATCGACCGGCTGCACGCTCTGTATCCGCGCGGTGCCGTCGACGTGGGTCGCCGCGGCGAGGGGCGCGCCCGGCCGGACCCGGCGCACGGTGGTCATGTGGGCGGTCAGGAGATCGGCCTCGCCGTCGACGAGGTCGGGGAGCAGGCCGGCGGGCACGGCGGGGGCGAAGGGGCGGAAGGCCTCGCGTCCCTTGACGTCACGGTTGATGCGCTCCCGGGTCTCCGAATCGCGAGGATCGGCGAGCAGGCTCCGGTTTCCGAGGGCGCGCGGACCCCACTCGCTCCGTCCGCTGCACCGGGCGATCACCTGCCCGCGGCCGAGCCGCTCCACGATCGCGGCGTCGGCGTCGGACACCTCGCGCACGCTCAGGCCCAGGTGCCGGGCCACGTCCGCCGCGCGTCCGGCGTCCGGCGCGACCCCCAGGAAGGGGGTGAATCCGCCCGGGCGCGGATCGCCCAGGTCGACCGCTCCCAGGATGGCGGCCCCCAGCGCCCCGCCGGCGTCGCCCGCCGCCGGGTGCACGAAGACCCGGTCAAAGCCGGACTCCCGCTGGATGCGGTCGTTGGCGACGCAGTTCAGCGCGACCCCGCCGGCCAGGCACAGGTCGGGCGCACCGACCTGGTCGCGGGCGCGGCGGCACAGGCCCAGCAGCGCCTCCTCGACCACCTGCTGCAGGGTCGCGGCCACATCCGCCCGGCGCCGATCGTCGTCGCGGTCGAGATCCCACGGGCGGCGGGGCGCACGGGCCGGTCCCAGGAGATCCTCCAGGCCGCGCCCGTAGCCCCGGGTGGGGTGCAGGAAGCGGCCGAACGGCCTGGCGTCGAGGGAGAAGCTGCCATCCGGGTGCAGGGTGATCAGGCGCTCGAAGGCCTCGCGGAAGCGGGGCTCGCCGAACGCGGCCAGGCCCATGACCTTGTACTCGCCGCCGTTCACCTCGAAGCCGCACCAGGCGGTGATCGCGGCGTACAGCAGGCCGAGGGAGTGGGGGAGCTCGAGGCTCTCGACCCGGGTCAGCGTGTCTCCGCGGCCGTGCCACAGGGCGGTGGTCGTGCTCTCGCCGACGCCGTCGACCGTCAGCACGCAGGCCTCGTCGAACGGGGAGGTGAAGAAGGCGGACGCCGCGTGGCTCTCGTGGTGGGTCCGGTGCAGCACCCGGGCGCGCGGCACCCCGACCTCCCGGGCCAGCGCGTCCAGCACCCACAGCTTGCCCGAGAGCTGGCTCGCGAGCGCCCGGGGGAGCTGGCGGATGCTGTGGGGAAACGCGCCCAGCCCGTAGACCAGGATCCGCTCGATCTTGGCGTAGGGGTCCTCGTGGTAGACGACCGCGTCCAGCTCGGGGCCGGTCACGCCGCCAAGGTCCAGCACGGCGCGGATCGCCCGGCGGGGCAGGCTCGGGTCGTGCTTGACTCGCGACAGGCGTTCCTCGGCGATCGCGGCCCGGATCTCGCCGTCGACCACCAGCGCGGCAGCGGCCTCGTGGTAGTGGCAGCTGACGCCGAGCACCGCGCTCATCGGCGAAACCCGGCGCGCGACGGTCGCATCCAGCGGGTCCACAGGGCGAGCGGCGCCAGGCTCGGGTAGAGCACGGCCATGACCACCGCGTACATCACCCGGGCCTGGGCGGCGGTCAGGCGGCGCCAGGCGGTCCAGACCTCGCCCCAGGCGACCCGCCGGCGGGCGACCGCGATCTCGCTGCCGCCGACCTCGGAGAGGAGGCGCTCGGCGGTCTCGTGATGGCGGGCCTCGTCGGGGAGGGGCGCCCGCAGGATCGCCGCGGTGCGGGCGTCCCGATGCTGAAGGGCGTGGGCCAGGCCGGTGAACTGCTGCACCGCGCGCCCCTCGCCGCGAGCGACGAAGGCCAGGAAGCGCACCTCGCCCAGGGTGTCGAACAGGGCGCTGCTGTCGGCGCGCACGACCGGTGGGGGCTGCAGGCCCGCCTGGACGGCGAGCTCGCGGGAGCGGTTGGCGAGCATGCGGGCGTGGCGGGCCTCGTCGGCAGCGTGGCGCAGGTAGGCCGCGGCGCGGGCGGGGTCG